>JAHEGF010000042.1 GCA_024645155.1 Phyllobacteriaceae bacterium
AGGCTTGGGCGGAGCACATCGCAAAGCATATACTGGATGACATGACTGAAGAAGGTTGACGGGGGAGTGGCCGCCTGTCGTCATTGTCGCAGCTAAACAATAGTCAAATGGACTGAATTTGCGAACATTGTAAAAGATGAAGCCTGTTTGGTCGCATTCGTTCAATAGGCCGTGGAGGACAGTCAATGAGCTCGTCATATCGTGAAACCTACCAAAGCTGGAAGGACGATCCGGAAGGTTTTTGGCAGGAGGTGGCTGGAGAAATAGATTGGATTGAACCTTGGACGAAGGTGTTTGACGAACAATCCGGTCCCTATGGCCGCTGGTTTGCCGGGGCCGTTTGCAACACCTGCTACAATGCGGTCGACCGGCATGTTATGCAGGGGCGCGGCGAACAGCCAGCGGTGATCTACGACAGTCCGATCACGGGCGCGAAAAGGACTATGACCTACCGGGAACTGCTGGCCGAAGTCACGGCGTTGTCGGCAGTGCTCACAGATAACAATGTTGCCAAGGGTGACCGTGTCATCGTCTACATGCCAATGGTGCCCGAAGCACTGATCGCCATGCTTGCCTGTGCCCGGATCGGCGCCATTCACTCGGTGGTGTTTGGCGGCTTTGCGGCCAAGGAACTGGCAACCCGCATCGATGATGCCAAACCCAAGGCAATCATCTCTGCTTCGTGCGGAATTGAGCCAGGACGCATCGTAGCCTACAAGCCGCTTTTGGATGAGGCCATTGAACTGAGCAGGTTCAAGCCTGATTGTTGTGTGGTCCTGCAGCGCCAGCAGCAGGAATGCAGCCTGATTGAGGGTCGAGATATCGATTACCGGGCAAGCGTTGATGCGGCAATATCGTCAGGCCGGCAGATTGCCTGCGAGCCGGTACTGGCAACCGATCCGCTTTACATACTCTACACCTCCGGCACCACGGGCCAGCCGAAAGGCGTGGTCCGGGACAATGGCGGACACATGGTCGCGCTGAAATGGTCGATGCATGCAATCTACGACATCAAGCCTGGCGAGGTGTTCTGGGCTGCATCGGATGTCGGCTGGGTCGTCGGTCATTCCTACATTGTCTACGCACCGTTGTTACATGGTGCCACGACGATATTGTTTGAAGGCAAGCCGGTTGGAACCCCCGATGCTGGCACATTCTGGCGGGTAATTTCGGAGCACAAGGTTGCGGCGCTGTTTACCGCGCCAACGGCATTTCGCGCGATAAAGAAGGAAGATCCCGAAGGAGAGTTCATCGGCAAGTATGATCTGTCCTGTCTGCGGACGCTTTTTCTCGCAGGCGAACGGGCCGACCCGGAAACCATCAGATGGGCCGAAGAAAAGCTGAAAGTACCGGTGATCGATCATTGGTGGCAGACCGAAACCGGATGGACGATTGCCGGCAACCCGGTGGGCCTCGGTGCATTGCCGGTAAAACATGGTTCGCCGACGGTCGCAATGCCCGGATATGACATTCGAATTGTCGACGATGCCGGCCACGAAGTTAAAACCGGTACGCTTGGCAACATCGTCGTCAAGCTGCCGCTGCCGCCGTCATGCCTGCCGACACTGTGGAATGCGGACACACGTTTTTGCGAGGCATATCTGAATGAGTTTCCCGGCTACTACAAAACCGCCGATGCCGGTTACAAGGATGAAGATGACTACCTGTTCATCATGGCGCGCACCGACGACATTATCAATGTAGCCGGTCATCGCCTGTCGACGGGAGGCATGGAAGAAGTGGTTGCTGAGCACCCGGATGTCGCCGAGTGTGCTGTTATCGGCATAGCCGATGCGATGAAGGGGCAGTCGCCATGCGGGTTCGTCGTCCTTAATAAAGGTGCTGACCGTAGTCACGCCGACATCGAGAAGGAAGTTGTTGCCCTGGTTCGCCAGAAGATCGGTCCGGTTGCGGCTTTCAAGACGGTTGTACCGGTTCCGCGATTACCCAAGACCAGGTCGGGCAAGATATTGCGCAAAACCATGCAGCAGATCGCCGATGGTGTAGAATGGAAAATGCCCGCAACAATCGATGATCCGGAAATCCTCAATGAGATTTCTGCAGCACTCAAGGAACGGGGCATGGGACGCCAAAATTAGGGGCTGCCACCTGCCGAGAAATCAGCCTTGTGGTTCTTGACCGGGCGGATTGCCCCGCATAGCGTCGCGGCCCTGTCATCAAGGGAGGGCCGAAATGGCACTTGACGGTCGTACAGCGATTGTAACCGGTGGTGCCCAGGGTATCGGGTACGCCATTGTCCGGCGGTTTCTGCGCGAAAATGTTCGTGTCGTCTTGTGTGACATAAACGCGGAAAAGGGAACCCGCGCAGAGCGCGAATTGCGTGATCTTGGCGATGTCCGCTTTGTCAAAGCGGATGTTTCCAAGCGCCTTGATGTCCACAACCTGATTGCCGCTGCGATGGATGCATTCGGTGACATTGACATTCTCGTCAACAATGCCGGGATTGTCCATGACGCCGAATTTCTGGAACTGCGCGAGGAGGACTACGACAGGGTTCTGGGGACGAATTTGAAAGGCACCTTTTTGTGCGGTCAGGCCGTGGCGCGCTTCATGGTCGAAAAGGTCAGTAATGGCGGCTCTGCTGGCTCCATTGTGAACATGTCGTCGATCAACGCAGTGCTGGCGATTGCAAACCAGGTACCCTATTCGATTTCAAAGGGCGGCGTTGCCCAGCTGACAAAAGTGATGGCGCTTGCGCTCGCGCCCTATGGAATACGTGTCAACGCAATAGGACCAGGTTCCGTCGACACCGATATGCTTTCTGCCGTCAATGACGATCCGGCGGCGCGGCGAAAACTGTTGTCGCGCACGCCGCTTGGCCGGTTGGGCGAACCGTCAGAGATTGCATCCATCGCCGCATTTCTGGCGTCTGATGAAGCCAGCTACATGACCGGTCAGACCATATTTGCGGACGGTGGACGGTTGCCGCTCAATTACACTGTGGCGGTCAAGGAAGACTAGGGCCGGACCGGTCCGAGATGACAGCGAGTACCATGCTGACCGTGGCGCCGATGGACACGAATGTTCGGATGGCATGCCAGTGCCACCAGGTATCGCGGATATCCATCCAGTTTGCCGGAACCGTTTGTGAGGTCCATTCCATCACCTGAGCGTTGATCGGCTGATTGCCGAAACGCGTTATGGCTGCCGCAGCCACGCACAGGGCGAACGCAGCAACATAGAACTGAAAGGCGCGCCGGTTGCGCCGCGCAAGCCAGGCGAGGGCAAGCACGAGAATTGCAGAAGCAGCACCCATGACCGGGAGCAGCACATTGAGGCCGCGCACAAGTTCCTGATGCACGTCGATGAAGGTAGTGACAGAAAAGGAAGCGTTGCCAAGTCCACGCCACAGACCAAACGTGGCGCCCGCAACTTGTGAGAGCAACATGGTCGCTGAAAGCTGCAGTACTGTTTTGGTCATTGCTGTTCCGGTGAATGCCGCGGAACGCGGTGCCGTGTCATTCAATGCGCCCATCAGGTTGCTCCTTTGAAGCAGATTTACTAGTATGGGTATATTCAATAAAGTGATACTTTATTTAAATGTCGAAAATAGTCAATCCCCCGTCTCGAAAATACCGCTCTCCGCTGCGCGCGGCGCAGGCCGAGCAGACGCGGACCGCAATTCTGGATGCCGCCCGCATCCTGTTTGTAGCCAAAGGGTGGTCAGGGACGACAATTGCGGCGGTGGCGGATGCGGCGTCCGTCTCCAACGAGACGGTCTACTCGGTGTTTGGCAACAAAAGCAGCATCCTGCGGGCCGTGGTGGCTTACTCGGTACGTGGCTTTTTCGATGCACGGCCGTTGCTCGAACAGCGTGAGCCCGTGGAGATAGCCGCGGAGACAGATTGCCGCAGACAAATAGCGATGTTCGCCCGGCACATTGCCACCGTATTGTCCCGCGTCGCGCCGGTCATGGCGGTGGTGCGCGCTGCCGCCGAAGCTGATACGAAAATGGCAAGGCTTTACGCCGAATTGCATGCCGGGCGCAGAACAAATCTCTCCACATTCGCCGATGCGCTCATCTCTAACGGCGGGTTGCGCCCGGGATTGGACAGAAATACCGTAATCGGGACGGTCTGGCGCCTGACAAGCCCGGAACTTTTCCTGTTGATGCGAAACATTGAAGGCAAAGACATCGACGCCTATGCCGTGTGGCTGGAAGACAGCCTGGCCGCACTTCTCCTGGCATAGGACTACAATGGGACACGCCAATGGATCTGTGGTCTCCAAGCTGGTTGCCACT
The DNA here is from genome assembly GCA_024645155.1 of Phyllobacteriaceae bacterium. GTDB lineage: Bacteria > Pseudomonadota > Alphaproteobacteria > Rhizobiales > Rhizobiaceae > JAHEGF01. Next base: position 4,265 of record JAHEGF010000042.1, read on the forward strand.
CCTGACAACAGGTTGTCAGGAGTGGTGTGCCAATGTGGCAGTGTTCCAACAGACAAAGGAGACGCGATGATGGCCCCGAACAATGTTGCTTGCTGGTTTGAGATACCGGTAACCGATCTGAAAAAATCTAAGGCATTTTACGAAGCGGTGTTGCAAACCAAGCTGACCGATCAGGAGATGGGTCCGAACATGACCGCCGTCTTTCCGACTGCCGACCAGCAGGGTGTGGGCGGCCACCTTTATGAAGGCAAGCCAGCCGGTCAAGGTGCCGGCAACACCATTCATCTTGTCGCGCCTGACAGCAAGCTCGAGGAGACGGTCGCAAGGGTCGAGCCGGCTGGTGGAAAAGTGATATCGCCGCCGATCCCGATTCCGGCGGGGCGCTTTTGCTACATTCTTGACCCCGATGGCAATTCCATTGGCCTGTTTGCAGCCTGATCGATGCGTAGAGCCGACCGCCTATTCCAAATTGTTCAGTATCTCAGGGGCGGTCGGCTTGTCACCGCGCACATGCTTGCAGAGCGGCTGGAGGTTTCCGACCGCACCATCTATCGCGATATCGCCGATTTGCAATCAACGGGTGTGCCAATCGACGGCGAAGCCGGTGTCGGCTACATCCTTCGCGAAGGCTTTGATCTGCCGCCGCTGATGTTTTCCAGAGATGAAATAGTCGCCCTTGTTGCGGGCGCGAGGCTGGTGCGGGCATGGGGCGGTGCATCAATGGCACGCGCGGCCGAAGAGGCGCTGATCAAGATCGAGACGGTCTTGCCGGATGCCGACCGGCAGAAATTGCGCCGAACCGAAATCCACGCCGTTGCCATGAACATCACCGCCGAAGAACGCGAAATGATCGACCGTGTGCAGGATGCAGCCGATTCGCGAACGGTATTGTCAATTAATTATCGCGATGCCGCAGGCCACGAAAGCGCCCGCGCCATCCGGCCGCTCGGATTGTGGTTTTGGGGCAAGGTGTGGACACTTGTGGCCTGGTGCGAGTTGCGTTCAGACTTTCGTGCTTTCCGCACCGATCGCATAACCGATGCCATTCCGTCTGGCCGTCAGTTCAAACCGGAACGCGGAAAAACGTTGTCGGATTTTTACCGGCTGATGGAAATCCGTGACGAAGGCCAGTAGCGGGAACGCCCGGCAGCAGGTTTACTCGTCTTCGGGTTTGTTCTCGGCGCTCTTCAGCGCGTTCAGCTTGGCAAATACGGAATCCGCGCTGTATTCCCCGGACTCCGATTTTTCCGGCTGCGCGTCCTGAGTATCCGGTGCCTGTGTGACAGCGGCGGGGATCAGCGTATCTTCGGCGACTGCTTCGACCGGCTTCGATTTCGCTGATTTGGCGACCTCCATGTCGAGTTCGATCTGTGAGCACAGGCCAAGAGTGACCGGATCAAGAGGCTGAAGATTGGCAGAATTCCAGTGGGTACGATTACGGATCTGGTCGATTGTTGCCTTTGTCGTGCCGACGAGGCGAGAGATTTGTGCGTCTTTTAGTTCCGGATGATTGCGCACAAGCCATTGAATGGCATTCGGCCGGTCCTGGCGCTTGGAAAGGGGCGTGTAACGCGGACCTTTGCGTTTCAGTTCCGGCACGCGGACCTTGGGATCAAGGATCTTCAATTTGTAGGTTGAATCAGCTTCGCCGGCAGCAATTTCCTCGCGGCTCAGCTGGCCGGTGCCGACGGGATCCAGGCCCTTGATGCCCTGTGCCGAATCGCCATCGGCTATGGCTTTGACCTCGAGCGGATGAAGTGCACAGAATTGCGCAATCTGGTCAAAGGAAAGTGCGGTGTTGTCGACCAGCCATACGGCGGTCGCCTTGGGCATCAAAAGCTTGTTTGCCATCAGACATGTCCTCTCGTTCGCCCGCGTCCCAGGCGCGGGCGGTGGGCTTACCACCAATGAAGGGAATTGGGGGTCATATAGCTGCTATCATCCTATTCTGCAACGTGTCTGTCGCCCATTTTTCTTCGCCGGAGCAGTCGGTGAGCGGCTAATTCACGTCCAATACGATCTTGCCGATGTGATTGCCGTCTTCCATGCGTTCATGGGCGCGCCAAGCCTCCTTTAGCGGGAAAATCATGTCCATGACCGGCGCAATCCGGCCTTTCGCAAACAGTGGCCAGACATTCTGCTCGAGCCCTCTGGCCAACTGCGCCTTGAACTCAACCGGGCGCGGACGCAGCGTCGAGCCGGTGTGTACCAGCCGCTTGATCATCAACTTGGAAAAGTCGGCACTGGCCCTGGCGCCTCCTAAAAACGCTATCTGGACGAGGCGCCCTTCCACCGCTGCTGCGTCATAGTTGCGGTCGATATAGTCGCCGCCGACCATATCGAGAATGACGTCGGCCCCTTTCCCTTTGGTGACCTCGCGGACAATCGTGACAAAATCCTCTTCGCGATAGTTGATCGCCCGCTCCGCGCCGAGGTTGATGCATGCCTCGCATTTGTCGGCAGATCCTGCGGTGGCTATCACACGGGAGCCGAAAACTGCCGCCAGTTGTATGGCGGTGGTACCGATCCCAGACGATCCGCCATGAACGAGCAATGTTTCTCCGGGCTTCAGTCCACCGCGTTCGAACACATTATGCCACACGGTGAAAAAAGTCTCGGGTACCGCTGCTGCCTGGGTGAGCGTCAGGCCGTCCGGGACGGGCAGGGCATTGGATTCATGAACCTTGCAGTATTCGGCATAGCCGCCACCGGGCGTCAGCGCGGTAACCTGGTCTCCAGCCGCAAACCGCGTGACACCGGGACCGGTGGCAACAACATCGCCCGATGCTTCAAGTCCCGGCAGATCAGAGGCGCCGGGCGGAGGCGGATAGATGCCCATGCGTTGCAGAATATCCGGACGGTTGACGCCGGCAGCGCGAACGCGGATCAGGATTTCGCCGTTACCCGGTTGCGGAAGTTCGCGTTTTTCGGGCCTCAGAACCATAGGGCCGCCGTGTTCGGTTATGGCGATTGCAGTCATGGTTGTGGGCAGTTTTACTGATTTTCCCATGGCGTCCTTTTTTAATATTGCTGCCGGCATTTATCTGCCCGGCCTGTTTGTGTCATAATCGGCGATCAATAGTGTGGCATTGCGGCGTCCATTGTGAGCCTTGGCGGCGCCCTGTCAAACGGGAGTTGCCAGTTGGGGACTGGGATATGAACAGTGATGATGAAACGGGCACCAAAAAACCGCTTCTCCATGAAATCGGGCAAGACCTGTCTATGATATCGGTTGATGAACTTGGCCAACGCATCGAACTTCTCAGGGCCGAAATCGTGCGGCTCGAAGAGGAAGCGGCCGAAAAAAGCAAATCGCGGACGGCAGCCGATGCTCTTTTCAAGAGCGGTTAGCAAAAAAGCGGAATCGATGAAACATGTCGCTTGAATATACGTAAGGAATATCTTACGATAGTTACATGGACAAGCCAGACAGTTTTTCGGCGATTGCCGATCCGACCCGCCGCCATTTGCTGGAAAAGCTGCGCGACAGTGCCCTGACAGTCAATGAGCTGGCGGACGGACTGCCGATGTCGCGTCCGGCAGTTTCGCAACATTTGAAAATCCTGCTCGATGCCGGTCTGGTATCGGTTGCTGCACAGGGGACGCGGCGAATATACGCTTTACGGCCAGACGGATTTCTGGCCCCAAATATCTGGCTGGATCAATTCTGGGAAATCTAGGCTGAGTGCCGCCAAGCGGAGTGATTCGATATAAAAATCACCACGACCTGCGCGGTGTCGTCGCAGGTTCATTTCAAATAATACCACCATTCCGGTGGAACATACCCACCGGCAAACTAATCAGGTGCGCCGATTTCTCGCCCCGCTAATGGGTCGTCGAGGTTTCAGTCAGCTTCTGGATCTTATCCTTTATCAACAATTTCCGCCGCTTCAGTTCGGTAATGGTCAGATCGTCCACAGACGGATGCATCAATGCTTCGTCTATCTTCTCTTCGATCTCACCATGTTTCTTTTGCAGCTCAGCCAAATGCGCTTCAAAAGACATAGAGCGGTCTCCCTTTCAGTGGTTCCTCGTTTGCCTCCGCAATCCGGCAAATCAGATTGCGACAGAGCGATGGTAGTGTGCCACGAGAGGCTCCGATTGTCGAATTTTTCTGTTGCTGCTTTTCGCCGCTTGTGGATTTGTGGTAACAGGATTGTTGCCGGAAAATATTGCCGCATGACCGTCTTTCACGATCGCGTCAGGAGGCTGTCCATTGGATGAAAAAACCAGAATGTCAGATCAAGAGCAGGCCGAAATCCGGCTGGAGCATGCCAAACTCAAACTCGACCACTCCGATTTCGATGCCGCGATCGCCGCAATGCAGGCAATGGGGTGTGATGTGCTGCAAATTCAACGCATGAAAAAGAAAAAACTTGCCATCAAGGACCGGCTGAAGGATATCGAGGCCAAAATCATTCCCGACATCATTGCGTGAGAAGTATGAACAAGACCGGTGCGGACGTTGTTATTGTCATGGGCAGCCAGTCCGACTGGGCAACAATGGGCGAGGCTGCACGGGTTCTGGGCGAGCTTGGCATAACGCATGATGCACGCATCGTTTCTGCGCACCGGACGCCGGACCGGCTGGTAAAATTCGCCAAAGGCGCACGAGCCGAAGGTATCAAGGTCATCATTGCAGGGGCGGGCGGTGCTGCCCATTTGCCGGGAATGGTTGCGTCGATGACAGCGCTGCCGGTGTTTGGCGTTCCGGTGCAATCGCGCGCCCTTTCGGGGCAAGATTCACTTCTTTCAATCGTCCAAATGCCTGCCGGCATTCCCGTCGGAACCTTGGCGATAGGCGCGGCAGGCGCAATCAACGCGGCACTTCTGGCCGCTGCCGTTCTGGCGCTATCGGACAACGGGGTTGCCAAACGCCTTGACGACTGGCGTGCGGCGCAGACTGCATCCGTTGCTGAAAGGCCGGTTGACGGCCCATGATTCAACGACTTTCTGCCGGTTCGACGATCGGGATTGTCGGCGGTGGCCAGCTTGGCCGCATGCTGGCAATGGCTGCAGCCCGTCTCGGATACCGGACCATTGTCCTTGAACCGGCAACGCCATGTCCGGCAGCGCAACTTTGCAACCAGCATATTGTTGCGGCTTACGACGATGCCGCCGCCCTGGCGGAACTGGCCCGGCAATGCGATGTCATCACCTATGAATTCGAGAATGTACCGGTGGAAGCTGTCAGTCAGTTGTCCGGCAAATGTCCTGTCTTGCCCCCACCACTTTCGCTTAAAGTGGCGCAAGACCGGCTCGAAGAAAAGAAATTCCTCAACAAGGCGGGCATCGAGACAGCAAAATATGCTGCAATCGGCAGCGATAGCGACCTTGCGGCAGCGCTTGTGAAGTTCGGTGGAAACGGCGTCCTGAAAACGCGGCGCCTCGGCTATGACGGCAAGGGCCAGCGGGTTTTTCGCGGCGCAAAATCTGCCGATACCGAAGGCGCCGTCTCGGCGTTGGGTGACGTCCCGCTGATCCTCGAAATACTGGTGCCTTTTACACTTGAAATTTCGGTGATTGCCGCACGCGGATCTGATGGAGCAATTGCAGCCTATGATCCTGCGGAGAATGTGCATCGCGACGGCATTTTGCGGACATCGGCCGTACCGGCTGCGATCAGTGGCGCTGTGGCCAAAAAAGCTGCGTCAATGGCTGAAAAACTGCTCAATGCACTGAATTATACCGGAGTTCTGGGGCTCGAACTCTTCGTGATGGAGGATGGGAGGCTGCTTGCCAACGAGTTCGCGCCACGTGTTCACAATTCCGGACACTGGACGGAAGCCGCCTGTGCAGTATCACAGTTCGAGCAGCATATCCGGGCGATTGCCGGTCTGCCTCTCGGCTGTCCGGCACGCCATTCCGATTGTGTCATGAAAAACCTTATTGGTGATGAAATATGTGCGGTTCCCCAATTGTTGGGTGAGGCCAATACGTTCGTTCATGTTTATGGCAAGGATGATATTCGCCCCGGTAGGAAAATGGGCCACGTAACGCACCTGACCGAAAAGCGTTCGGACAATTAGGCCAGACCAAGTGGAAAATTGCAGGTACTTAGCTTTTTTTAAACCTGAAAGCTGCAGTGGCATATGGAAACCGCAACGCAACATGTCTTGACAAGCAGAACGGGGATCGGCTATCTCCCGGCATCGTTTCGTGCGCCCTCGGGGCGCCTTTTTGTTGACGGGCCCGCAGCGGGCCAACCGCACGGATCAAGACCATGAAGATCAAGAACTCGCTCAAAGCGCTCAAGGGCCGTCACCGTGCCAACCGGATGGTGCGCCGCAAGGGACGGATCTATATCATCAACAAGCAGGCTCCGCGCTTCAAGGCACGCCAGGGCTGAGCCCGGCCTTTTTGACTCACGGCAATTTCAGTTTGACGAACCGGCGAAGTGAATTATCCTTCGCGGGATGAAGACACTTGCCAATTGTTTTCTAGCACTGGTCTTGATGCTTGCCGTTTCTCACTACGGTGCATCTGCCGCCGAAACCGTGTCTGAAGCTGGCGCGCGGGCGCAAAAACTCGATTTACTGTTTCATGATCTGAAAAGGGCGCGTGACACCAAAACCGCAGAACGGATTGCAAAGGACATCTGGGAGCAATGGTTTGATTCCGGCAGTGCAAGCATCAATTTGATGATGCAGTGGTCGAATGAAGCGACAAAGGAACGCAAATTCGATGTTGCCCTGGATTTCCTTGACCAGGTGGTCGTTCTGGCACCCGATTTTGCCGAGGGCTGGAATCGCCGGGCTACCGTGCATTTCATGATGAACAATTACGCCAAGTCGATGGCCGATATCGACAAGACTTTGCGCCTCGAACCACGCCATTTCGGGGCGCTGGGCGGTATGGGCATGATTATGAAGAATACCGGGCGCAAGAAGCGTGCGCTGGAAGCCTATCAAAAGGTTCTGCAGGTCTATCCGATGATGCGCAGCGCGCAAGGCGAAGTCATCAGGCTGTCAGAGGAACTGACTGGCGAAGGGATCTGATCGCTGCAGTATTGCGTATACCTCACATGATCAGTTCACGGATATCCGCATGAACGTCACCTCGGTGCTTTTCGGGCTATCGGTTACCATCCTTTTGGTACTTGCGGGCATCACACGCTACGGCGTTTGGCAAATCGAAAAACGCCACCCTCCCGGTGGTGAATTTGCCACCGTCAACGGTGTGCGGATGCATTTTGTCCATGTTCCGGCCGATGCCAGTGCAGATCTGCCGGCAATCGTGTTCATTCACGGAGCGAGCGGAAACCTGAACGATCCGATGACAGGTTTGCGGGCCACTTTCGAGGGACGCGCCGAAATGCTGTTTGTCGACCGGCCCGGTCATGGCTGGTCCGGCCGTGGCGGCCCGGCAAATGCCTTGCCGGACGGCCAAGCCAAAACGATCGCCGCCTTGATGGATCATCTCGACATGAACAGTGCGATTATTGTCGGGCATTCTTTCGGCGGGGCAATAGCGGCAGCCTTTGCGGTTACCCAGCCGAACAAGACGGCAGGCCTGGTGTTGCTGGCTGCTGCTACCCATCCCTGGCCGGGCGGAAAAACATCTTGGTACTATGAGCTGACCGTGTTGCCGGTCATAGGCTGGATGTTTTCTGAAGCCCTCGCCTATCCGGCCGGTTCGAGTAGGCTGAACGCGGCTACGGACTGCGTGTTTGCTCCAAACAAGGCTCCAGACAACTACGCGCAGGCGACGGGCATTTCGCTTGTCCTGCGGCCAGAATCGTTCCGCAACAATGCGACCGATGTAGCCGGTCTCTATCCGTTTGTTTTGGAGTTCTCGAAACGTTACAGGGAGATATCGGTGCCCACTGTCATCGTGTCAGGAACAAGGGACACAGTGGTTTTCGAGGAAATCCACTCGAACGGGCTTGCGCGTGACATTCCGGGTGCCGAACTGGTCTGGGTGCGCAACCTTGGCCACAAACCGGACTATATCGTGCCGGAGATTGTCGCCGCGGCGGTTGAAAAGGCGGCAGGGCGCCCGGTTGACCTGGCGTCGCTGGTTCTGGCTGCCGAAGAACGGCTTGCCGGCGATCGCTATGGACCGATTGAAAATTGCCCGGACGAGAAGCCGGAACGCCTAGCACCGCAATGAATAGAAGAATCAGAGCGCGCCAAGCCCGTCTGAACCGATATAGGCGATACGTAGCATGTTGGTCGCGCCCGGTGTCCGTAAAGGTACGCCGGCGGTAATGATAACACGGTCGCCGGGTTTGGCGAATTCCTCGCGATAGGCGATGCGGCAAGCGCGATCTGCCATGTCGTCAAGGTCCTTTGCATCCTCGGTGACGACACAATGCAAACCCCAGACCAAAGAAAGGCGGCGTGCTGTTTCCAATACCGGTGACAAGGTAATTACCGGCAGTTGCGGGCGCTCGCGCGCAGCGCGCAAGCCAGTGGTTCCCGATGCCGTGTACGTGACGATCGCCGACAGCTTCAGGGTTTCCCCGATTTGCCGGGCGGCCAGCGAAATCGCATCGGCGCCTGTTGCTTCCGGCTCCTGGCGCTGGGCATTGATGATGGGTGCATATGTTGGATCTTTTTCCACCTTTTCGGCAATGGCATTCATCATCGACACTGCTTCAACCGGGTACTCACCTGCCGCTGATTCTGCCGACAACATAACCGCATCAGCTCCTTCAAACACTGCCGTTGCAACATCGGAAACTTCCGCGCGTGTGGGCACTGGTGAAGTAATCATGGATTCCAGCATCTGCGTGGCAACCACGACCGGTTTGCCTGCTCGCCTTGCAGCGCGAATAATCTGTTTTTGAATACCCGGCACCGCCTCGATCGGCATTTCCACACCGAGATCGCCGCGCGCAACCATCAGCGCATCCGACAGTTCAATGATTTCGGCGAGACGGGCAACGGCTTGGGGCTTCTCGATTTTTGACAGCAGGCCTGCCCGACCTCGAGCGATCTTGCGAACCTCGGCAAGGTCTTCCGGGCGTTGAATGAACGACAGCGCGATCCAGTCGACTTTCGCTTCAAGAATTGCTTCCAGATCGCGGCGGTCCTTCTCGGTCAAGGCTCCAACCGGGAGATCGGTATCGGGAAGACTTACACCCTTCTTGTCGGAGATCTTCGTGCCGGAGACAACTGTGCAATCTATTGAATGGCCATCAGTTTTCAATACCCGCAACTGCAGCTGGCCGTCGTTGATCAAGAGGCGATGTCCGACATTGACCGATTTAAGAATCTCGGGATGCGGCAGATTAACGCGCTTGCTGTTGCCGGGTTCCGGATTGTCATCGAGCGAAAATTTCTGGCCGGGTTTCAGAGTTTCCTTGCCGTTTGCAAAGGTGCCGACCCGCAATTTCGGACCCTGAAGGTCGCCAAGAATTCCAATCGGCCTGCCAACAGACTTTTCAACGGCACGAATTCTCCGGACCAATTCCTGCATGACGTCGTGGCTGGCGTGGCTCATGTTGATACGGAACACATCGGCGCCGGCCTCAAACAGCTTGCGTATCATCTCCCTGGAGGATGATGCCGGTCCAAGTGTTGCAAGTATTTTGACCTTGCGGCTTCTTCTCATTGACTGGTCGTATCCTGAATTGGCGCTGTTTCGCCGGTGGATGGTTCGTCGGTGAGCTGCACCATCCAGCTATCCTGCTCGCTGGTGTCATATTCCTGAAAGCCGGCCCGCTGGAAACCGCGTTGAAAGCAGTTACCGGTGCCGATGATCTTGAATTCCTTTTCGGCGATACACATCAGTATCGGGCCTTCCCACCGGCTTCCGCGTTCTGCGTCCTCGGCATACAGATAATAGTAGCGAGACGATAGCGGACCCTCGATGATGGTTTTGCATTTGGACTTTTCGACATGCCACCAGCCTTCGGTTATCCAGCCTGCCTTGGCGCGGTAGCCGATCGATACACCGACCAGCGAAGAGGTGGCGTTGCAGACACGAAAATCGGCCCGTGCCGGACTGGCCGCGAGCATGTCGGTCAGACACGCCACCACGACAAGACCGCAAAGCACCAGGGCATGGTGAATCGGCAGTCGATCCCGAACCCCCATATCTTTGTCCCTCGCGATCCCGAAAAGCATTTTCGCTTCCTTCTTTTCGGAGAAGGTTGCCCTCATGTCAACGCATCTGCAATTATCGCGGGCGAAACTTTTCAATTGGCCAAAGAACAGCGTTGTCAGCGCGCCCACTTCGTGAAAAAAGAAGCGCCATAACATCGAAATTCCCCAACCTAGGCGAAATGGATGACGCGATCCGCGGTTTTCCCGGCATTCGAACTGATCGACGGTGACAGAACGCGTTCGCTGGTTCTTGTCACCGACCATGCCACTTCGCGCATGCCGGAAGAATACGGAACACTCGGGCTCCCGGCAAAGGAGATGGAAAGGCATATCGCCTACGATATCGGAACCGAACGGGTAACGCGTCATATCGCAGCCGAGCTCGGCGTTCCGGCCATTTTGTGTTCCTTTTCAAGACTGCTGATCGATCCAAACCGCGGCGCAGACGATCCGACGCTGATCCGGCAAATTTATGATGGCACCATTATTCCCGGCAACTACCCGATGGGGGATGATGAACGGGACTTGCGGCTGCGCAATTTCTACGATCTCTATCATGACGCGGTTGCATCGTTGATCGCGTCCACTGCCCATGCGTCGGGAAAACCGCCACTCATCATTTCCATACACTCGTTTACTCCGCATATGCAGGGGCGTGAACGGCCGTGGCATGTTGGCGTTCTGTGGGACAGGGATGACCGGGTTTCACGGCAGTTGATTACCATGCTCGCGGAACAGGAAGACATCCTGGTTGGCGATAACGAGCCCTATGACGGTGCATTGCGCGGCGATACGATGTATCGACACGCCATCGTCAACGGTTTTGCCCATGCCTTGATCGAAATCCGGCAGGACCTTATCCGCGACGAGGACGGCCAGCGATCTTGGGCGCAAAGACTGGCGCCGCTTCTTGACGCTATCAACCGGCAGGACGATATCCATGAGGCGCATTATTATGGTTCGCGCACCGGGCCGGTAATAAAGGGAGGAAAACAATGGACAAACTGAGCGAGGAGCAACAGCGCGCATTTGAAGCAGCCGCGTTCCGAAGGCTCGTGGCGCATTTGCGTGAGCGTACCGACGTACAGAATATCGACATGATGAATCTTGCCGGATTCTGCCGGAACTGCCTTTCGAACTGGTATCGCGAAGCTGCTGAGGACGCTGGCGTGGCCCTGACAAAGGACGAATCACGGGAGATTGTCTACGGGATGCGCTACGAGGATTGGAAGGCAAAGCACCAAACCGAAGCGACCGATGACCAACGCAAGGCATTCGAACATTCGCACAAACACTAGCGGCATGACCAATAGAACTTGACCGATGCGTCGCCGACCGGCAACCAGACCATCTAACAGGGGTGGCGATTCGCCGTTCCGGATCAAGACGTGAGGACATATCGTGGCCGATGACATTACCACTGAATCTTCCCAGACCGTAGCCGCAGGCCAATTACGCGCCTTCATCGAGCGCATCGAGCGTCTCGAGGAAGAAAAGAAGACCATCGCCGATGATATCAAGGAAGTGTTTGCCGAGATGAAGGGCACGGGCTTCGATACGAAAGCCGTTCGCACGATTGTTCGCATGCGAAAAAAAGATCAGGCCGAACGCCAGGAAGAAGAGGCGATTATCGACCTTTACAAAAACGCGCTCGGGATGGTTTAGATACCTGGCGGCGAACCCTTGGTTTTCAAACCAGCTTTGACAACCGCAGTGCCGCAATGAAATCCAGGACGCCGCGGCCCGGGCGGGTCGCAAAATAGAGCGGTTCTTCACGGCCCCTGAATCTTTTCTTGAAGTGTGTCATGCCTTTTGTGTTTAATATTTTCGAATTTATTAGCGCCGAATTATGGGCAAACCTCAAAAACGGACCAAGTATCAGGCTCGCCCTGCCGGGCGTTCGGTGTGAACCGGCCAGCGGTGACAGGCCCAGACGCACCTTTTGCAGACCTTCGTCACGAAAGATCTCGATCGCATGGCGCGTTATTGCAGGTTCTGCGTAGGCGGTCGCCTCATCCAGCTTGCGTTTCATCGCAGTGACATAGCCGACGATGCGCCCATCCTTCCAAAGCGGATCGAAAGCGACAACGCCTACTTTCCTGCGGTGTTCGTCGATCGCAAAAAAATAGCGAACCTGCGGTCCTCCAAAACCGGTATGCCCGCGATTGAGAAATTCCATTTCACGCTTTTTGACGAGCTTGTCTGCCCGCCATTGCTGCGTGATATCATCAAGGGCGGAGGAAACTTCTGCCGGATCGGTGCTTTCCTTGATCGAAAACCCGTTTCGCTCCATCCAGTTCGATGCCTGACGGATACCTTCCCAGTTCTTGCCGGCAAAATCCCATCCTGGAAGATCAATGACAGTGTCGTACCCGAACGGAGTAACGCGCCAGCCTTTGGTGGAAAGCACGGCTCCCATTGTTTCGGAAATCTGGGCAAATGCCGGATTGCCGAATGCGTTCCGGAAATCCCCAACCAGGCCAGACCATTCCTCAACAGGGGCCAGCGGGTCACCCAATGCAACGGTCGACCCCATTTTCTGCGCATAGGCTATGAAGCCGCGCTCGTCACCGAATGTCGCTAATTCCCGCCGTTCCAAAGTTTTCCAGGCAAGCGAGAATTCCCCATGTTTCCGGACATGACGGAAAGCATCTTCAGCGGAGATTTCCCACTGGGGCGCCTGCTTTTGTCCGATCGACAGCAGTTGATCAACGATGCGCGCCGCCATCAGCAGGCGTTCCGGTGGTGTTTCAATACCCCGAACATTTTTGTGCTCCTGCGTACCGAATTACAGCTCCAATCGCACGCCCGACAAAAGACCCGCAGAGAAATTTGCAGTGTTTCGGATCAGTATAGATCAAT
>JAHEGF010000043.1:0-11067 GCA_024645155.1 Phyllobacteriaceae bacterium
TTTGCTTGGGTTGCGAGCGAGGTCTTGGCCTGGAAGTAACGTCCCTTCCCTCCGGGTTGAGACGGGCCGGAATGACCCTCGGGTTGTTCCGGCCATTAACTTTTTCCGGTTAACCGGCGCATTTGTACTGGTGGAAGTGATTCCATTTGCCCCTGAATCACACTAGGGTCCTGCCTCCAGTTCTCGTAAGTCCCGTCATTAGGTCCGTTTACCAGCTATCATGACTGATTCGCTTATTGATCTTCCGGACAATCCGATCCCGGAAAACACCGAGACGGGTATATTTCGGTCACGTGAGGGTTTGAAGCTTCGCTACGCCCGGTTTCCGGCCATTTCCACCCCATTAAAGGGCACGGTGGTGATCCTGCACGGCCGCAACGAATGCGTTGAGAAATATTTCGAAACTGCTGCTGACCTGACCCGGCGCGGTTTTGCGGTCGCCACCTTCGACTGGCGCGGTCAAGGCGGATCGCAGCGCCTGGTCGGAGATCCGCACCGCGGATATGTCGACAGTTATCATGACTATGTTTCCGATCTCGACTGCTTTTTTCGCGACATCGTTCTGCCTGATTGCCGCGGGCCGTATTTCATTCTTGGACATTCAACAGGGTCGCTCGTTGCGCTCCTTGCAACACCCGCACTCGCCAACAGGGTCAACCGCATGGTGTTGAGCGCACCGCTGCTTGGTTTGGCAACCTTGCCGTCTTCGGAACATGTCGTGCACACAATTGCCAGCTTTTTCTATTCGATCGGTCTCGGCCGGATCTACATGGGCGGCGGCCCGCGCCCCGCTGAAGCCAAACCGTTTGAGAATAATGTTCTGACGTCCGACCGCGACCGCTATCAGCGCAATGCGCATCTTTTTGAATCCGCACCACACCTGGCACTGGGTGGCGCTACGGCAGCCTGGCTCAACGCGACATTCAACGCCATTGCCCAGGTTCGCAAACAGGAATTCGCGGCCGCGATCCATATACCGGTGCTTATGGTCGCCGCAGGGGCCGATACGGTCGTTTCGAACCGTGCCATCGAACGCCAGGCAAGGAAACTGCGCGCCGGTACACTGTTGACCATTGACGGCGCCAGGCACGAAATCTTGCAGGAAGCCAATATCTACCGGGAACAGTTTCTCGCCGCGTTTGATGCATTCGTTCCAGGCGATGAAACCTGAACAAGACTGGAGAGCTTCACGTCCAGATGGAAACGCACTAGTTGTTCAATATTGCAAGAGCCGCGTCATGCAGTTTCTGGTTGGCCGATGCAAGAACGCGGCCGCCATTTTCCGCCGGTCCACCGTCCCAGGTCGTCACCACTCCGCCGGCCTTCTCTATTATCGGTATCAGTGCCACAATGTCATAGCTGTGCAATCCGCATTCACACACCATGTCGACGAAGCCCGCCGCCACCAGCGCATATCCGTAGCAGTCCGTCCCGTAGCGCGCCAGTTGCACAGATCCCTCAAGACTGTCGTATCGCCTTTTATCTTCGCCGGTGAACAATGCGGGCGTCGTCGTCATCATGGTTGCGTTCGCCAGCGCCTCGGTCGAACGCGTGGCGAGCACGCGATTGACTCCCGGTCCTTCAAAGTAGCTTTTAACGCCATCGCTGTAGAACAGCTCACCGGTAAAGGGCTGCGACATCATACCGGCGACTGCAGCGCCATCCTGTTTAAGCCCGACCAGCGTTCCCCATAGCGGGAGACCCGAAATAAAAGCACGCGTTCCGTCGATCGGGTCTATGACCCAGACGTGTCTGGCATCGGCGTTTTCGCTGCCAAATTCCTCGCCAACAATGCCATGTCCGGGAAATTCGCTTCTGATCAACGCACGGATCGCCAGTTCAGATGCCTTGTCAGCTTCGGTAACCGGATCAAATCCGCCCGCGGCCTTGTTTGCCACCTCCGAATTGCACCGGAAACGCGGCAGGGTTTCAGCTGCGGCGGTTGCCGCTAGTTTCCTTATAAAATCGGGTGAAATTTGCATGATACCCAGCAGCTAATCGTCAGGAATTTACGATGATCTTTGCTATTGCATAAAAAAAGTCACATTCAAACTTGACTTTTGTGCGCTGCAACATAAATGTGTGTCGAACGGATTTGATTCGTTCATGCCCTCTATGGGCGTTTCCTCCCTAGACTTACAGGCCGCTGCGCTATCGCCGCGGCCTTTTTTTTGTCTACTCTGCAGCCAGTGGCGTTCCGGTGATATAAGAGGATGGCAAAGCGCTCAACTCGCCAAGGAAGCGACCGATGTCATTGGCCAAAGCAGGAAAACGTGCCTTTTTCCGGTAGGTTTTTTCGTCAAGATAAAGGCCCCTGTTGATCTCAAGTTGCAGCACATGGATGCCTTGTGACGGCCTTCCGTAATGTTCGGTAATAAATCCGCCCGAATAGGGTTTGTTGTGGGCGACGGCATACCCTGACGCCTGCAACAGTGTAATCGCCTGGCGACTGAGCAGCGCCGAAGCCGACGTTCCGAACCGGTCGCCAATAACGAAATCAGGACGGATATTTGATTCACCCGCCTTCACCGTAGCCGGCATAGAATGGCAGTCAATGAGAACGGCGTAGCCGAACCGCGCCCGTGTCGACAGCAGCATCTCGCGCAACTGCGCATGGTAGGGCTTGTAGAGGTGGTGAATTCGTTCAAACGCTTCTGCAACCGGCAGCTTGCCGTTGTAGATGTTCAAACCCTCTCCAACCAGTTTGGGAATTGTACCCAATCCGCCGGCAACCCGGGCCGACCGGGTATTGGCAAATGCCGGCAGCTGCTCGGCAAACATGTGAGGGTCGAGTTCCCAAGCCTCACGGTTGACATCAAGATAGGCGCGCGGGAATTCGGCAGCCAGCATTGGAATGCCAAACGTCGTTCCAGGTAGCACCAGCTCGTCGACAAAACAGTCTTCCGATTTTCGGATTACACTTTGCGACAGGCGGGACATCGCAATAAAACGGGGTGGATAGTACCGCCCGCTATGCGGAGAATTGAGAACAACGGGAAGAGTTTGCCCTTCAGGTGCGACAACCCTGAAAGGGTGAATACCGGCAAAATCGTCATCAACCGGCATATGTTCTCCCAGCCCGCATGTTTACGTAATTTCAAGGTGCCAAATGTGAGCCGCCATGTCCATAGCATGGACAGATTGCCATATTGTATTTGCCCTAAAAACCGCCGTATTCACCCCATGTTTACTGTCTGGGTGTTTCATGCCTATCATAGCTGATGCAGGGGCGGTTCAAACCCCGGCTTTTTCGTTTATGGAACGAACATATGACGCGGATACTTTTAGCCGAAGATGACAATGATATGCGCCGCTTCCTTGTCAAGGCGCTGCAAAAGGCCGGTTACGAGGTGACCGACTTTGACAATGGCGCGAGCGCCTATGAGCGGTTGCGTGAAGAGCCCTTTAATCTGCTTTTGACCGATATCGTCATGCCGGAAATGGACGGCATCGAACTGGCAAGGCGGGCGACCGAGATCGATCCGGACCTCAAGGTCATGTTTATTACCGGATTTGCCGCAGTGGCATTGAACCCGGATTCAAATGCTCCAAAAGATGCCAAGATACTGTCCAAGCCATTTCACCTGCGAGATCTCGTGGCCGAGGTCGAAAAAATGATCGAAGCTGCCTGACGGGTTTGTGTCCGGCATCCGTCAACGGCAATGAAATCCGGTTGACGCGCACCACGTTTCTATGGTCTATCCGCGCGCGAATGGGCGTATAGCTCAGCGGGAGAGCGCCTCGTTGACATCGAGGAGGTCCCTGGTTCAATCCCAGGTACGCCCACCATTTTCCCGGCCATCGCGAAATGCGCAGGTAATTCTAGAACCCCGGCGAGCGATCCCGCTACCCGGCGGCGCCTTTCAGTTTCCATGCAGCAACAGGCGCGGCAATGCCCCGGACATTCTGAGGCTTCATCTTACCGAATCGAAAGATGTCCTGTTCCAATCCAGCCTGTTCCTTTTTAACCTGGGCAATCAATGCGTCGCTGACAATGAATTGCGTATCGTGCTCGCGCGTCAGGGCCTCAAGGCGGCTCGCGATATTCACCGTACTGCCAAGCACGGCAAATTCCAGACGGCTGGCGCCGATATCGCCGAGTACCGCCGGTCCGTAATGAGCACCCACCCGGACGCGCACCGGTTCCGACTGCGCGCTTGCTGAACTCCTGTTCCAGGCGTCGACACTGGCGATCATCGCAAGACCGCAGCGCAAAGCGTTGACCGCATCCTGCTTGCCCGCCAGCGGCGTCCCGAAAGTTGCCATCAATCCGTCGCCGAGATACTTGTCGAGGGTCCCCGAATGCCGGAATACTTCGCGCTCCATGAGCTGAAGAAATTCACGCAGGATCCGTATGACATGTTCAGGCGGATTCGAATCGGCGAATTTGGTAAATCCGACAATATCGACAAACAGGACACCAACGTCCTGCGTTCTGATCCGTTTCAGTGGATCGTCGTTTCGGGCAAGTTCCTCAACGACGTTCGGCGAGAAATAGCGCGACAGATTGGTGCGCTCGCGGTCCGCGGCAGCAAAATCCAGCAGCAGCGTATTTGAGCGGCGTTTTGCAAGCGCGAGAATTCCGGCCACGATCATGAAGACCACGATGTGCTGAATGTGATTTCCGAAAATAATCTGGTCAGGATCGATCCAGGGCAACACTTCGGGATAATCTGCAGCCGCCTCGCGTACCCTGCCGGATAGTTCCGGAAATCCCGGAAGCTGGAACCATGCCCACACGATGCCAGCAGACCATAATCCGGCAACCCATGTTCCCATCGTCAAAAGTGTGCGCCACGAATAGGAAAGCATTGCCGCTGCCAGCAGCACATAAAAATACTCGAACCCTTCAAACCGGAGATTTATTGCCGGCGACCAGTCGAAATTGCGGAACGGATTGGGCACGGCCTGTGTCCACGTCATTAACGCCAGGTCGCAGAAAAGCAGGAACAGTTCCGGTCTCGACTGTCCGGCCCGCCCGACGCGCAATTGCGCCCAGCCGATCAGCCCGAATCCGGTAATGATCGCCAGGTAATACAACACCTCCCAACGCGGATTGATGTAAACCGTCAGGATCGCGATTACCGCAAGTGCCGCCCAACGCGCGCGCACCGCAAGCAACAGCGCCTCCCGTTTGTCCGCTTCAAGTGCCAACTGGCCATAGGCTTCCTGGCTGTCATAGCGGTCTGCGCTGGTTCCTGTTATCCGTCTGTCGAAAAAATTGCGCGGCGTTGGCGAATTCATGGCGATGGCTCCCGGCGGGAATCTTTATCCAGATACAAAGGCCGCGCGGGTCGTTCCCGCGCGGCCTGCGATTCTAGTCCGGTCGGCGTTGTCAGTCGATACGCGCTATCTCTTTCCAACCGCCACCTTCGATTTTTGAGATGATAATCGCGTCACCACCTTGATGGTCGGCCGGAGAGTAGTCGACCTTGACACCGGCAATCTCGTCTTCAAAGCTCAGGCTTTCAGCCGCTGCGCGGAAAGATGCACCGCTAAGGTCCCGACCGGCACCCTCAAGCACCTTGACGAGCGTTTCGGCGGCCGAACGTCCGAGAAGCGCACCCGTGCCGGGGAATTCGCCGGTTGCACCCTTGTACTCCTCGATAAATGCCTTGACAGCCGGATTTTCTGCTCTCGCTTCCAGATCGACCCAACCTGCGGCAGCATAGTAGCCTTCCGTAATACCGCCCGGCACCTTGGCCACCGCGGTGTGAAATGCCGCTGAAGAACCGATAAACGCCACATCCGTCCAGCCAATCTTCTTGGCGGTACCGAGCACGGTAATCGTCTGGCGGATACCTAGCGCCGTGGCGATAATGTCACAGCCTTCCTCTTTCAATTTTGTCAGCGAGCCGACAAAATCGGCATCATCGCCCTTGTGGGTTGTTTCCGCCTTGTAGGTCAGCCCCATCGCCTCAGCCTGCTCCTGAGTGCCCTGCTGGATCTCCTTGCCGAAATCGGACGGCAGATACATCGCGCAAACCTCTTTGGCGCCGGTTTCCTTTGCCAGGTATTCGATGCCGGCCTTCATCTGGTCGTAGTAGGATGAGAAACCCACATACCTCAGATCAATTGGCGGCTCCGACATCTGCCGTGCTGCCGAAAGCGGCAGAAAGGATATGACATTCTTTGCTTCCATGAGCTTGAAACCAGCAACATTGACCGGCGTGCCAAGCGACATGAACGATAGGAAAACACCGTCGGAATTGATCAGCTTGTTCCAGCCCTGCATGGCTTTGGGAAGCTGATAGCCGTGGTCCTCAACAATCAGCTTGATTGTCCGGCCATGAATTCCACCGGCTGCATTTACCCGGTCGAACACCTGCTGGGCGGCAGTCATGGCCGGTGCGCCAAAACCGGCAAATATGCCCGACATGTCCTGATTTGAACCGATAATGATTTCAGTGTCGGTAATACCCTGGTCTGCGGCCTGGGCGGCTGTTGACAACCCGGCGGCAACGCCCGCCGCAACAATCATCTTAACAATCGGATTTTTCATTTTTATTCCTCCTTTGTTGTTTGTTTTTTACAGTCTTGCTTGGATTCGCTATGTTGTAAACGCCGGTTCGGCATACATTTCGTCAATCAACGCCTTGTGTTTCTCCTCTACAAAGCTGCGCTTCAGTTTCATCGTCGCAGTCAGTTCATCGTCTTCCGCAGTCAGCAAAACGTCGATCAGACGATATGCCTTGATTTGCTCGACACGGGCAAATGCACTGTTGACCTCGGCAACAACGCCGCCAATCAGTTCCCGGACTTCCGGCGCCGCACATAACGACTTGAAATCGTTAAATGGTATGCGGCGGTCCTGCGCAAATTTCTCGACGTTTTCCTGATCGATCATGATGAGGCAGGACAGGAATTTCCGTTTGTCGCCAATGACCACGGCATCGGATACGAAGGGCGAGAACTTCAACTGGTTTTCTATCTCCGCAGGCGTGATGTTTTTTCCCCCTGCAGTGATGATAATATCCTTGAGGCGCCCGGTTATGAAGAGGTAGCCTTCGTTGTCGAGCTTTCCGACATCGCCGGTTTTCAGCCAGCCATCCCGGGTAATGGTCTCTGCAGTTTTCTCGGGCTTGTTCCAGTAACCCTGGAACACATTTCCCGCGCGATACTGAATTTCCCCATCGGGTGCGATGCGCACTTCGCTACCGGGAACAGGTTTCCCGACACTGCCAACCTTGTTCGTTTCCTCGACATTGATTGAGATGACACCGGAGCTTTCGGTCATGCCGTACCCTTCAAGTAGGGGCACACCGATCGCGTGATACCATTTCAGGAGTTCCGGCGAGATCGGTGCTGCACCGGTTCCGCCACGCCTCAACCGGTCCATTCCAAGCATGCGGCGCAGATTACGCAAAACCAGGAAATCCCAGACCCGGTAGTACCATTCGATATTGGCGGGCGGTGTCTGTCCGGCCATCGTATATTCCGCGCGTGCACGGCCGGCGCGAAGAGCCCTTTCGAAGGCCCACCGGCCGAGCCCGGTTGCATCGCTTTGAAGGATCGATACCCGCGAATAAATTTTCTCCCAAACCCGCGGAACCGCAGTAAATGTATGCGGTGACACTTCCTGCACGCTGTCAAAAACCGTTTCGGGGCTTTCGGCGAAATTAATCGTCGCTCGCGTGACAATTGGCGCAAATCCCGAAAACAGCCGCTCGAGAATATGACACAGTGGCAGAAAGCATACCTGCTCATCGGTCGGATAGTTCGGTATCACCGAAAGGCCACTTGCAAGCGAGAACATGATATTCGAGTGACTTATCATCGCTCCTTTGGGCGGGCCGGTCGTTCCCGATGTGTACACCAGTATCGCCGTATCGTCAGGCATGGTTCGCGCTACCGCATCGTTGAAATAGCCTGCATTCTCCTTGTCGAACTCCCGGCCCAGCGCGTATAGCTCGTCAACAAAGATCACCTTGTCGTCTTTAAACCCGTGCAAACCGTCATCGTCATAGACTATGACTTTCGACACCCCGGGCATTTCGCCGCGCACGGACAGGTATTTGTCAAGCTGCTCGTCATTTTCAACAAACAGGAATCTGCTGTTGGAATCATTGACAAGGTATGCCAGCTGCGCAGCAGAATCGGTTGTATATACGCCGGACGCGATGGCACCGACGCATTGCGCAGCCAGATCCGAATACATCCATTCCTTACTGTCCTCCGCCAGGATGGAAATCACATCTCCACGCTTCAGTCCCAATGACACCAATCCAAGCGCAATCAACCGGACACGATCGGCATATTCGTGCCAGCTGTAGGACAGCCAGATCCCTAGATCCTTTTCGCGATGGGCGACCCGCGGTCCCAGTTCGGCCGCCCTGGCAACGAGAAGTTTCGGAAGTGTATCGCATCCGTCGATCATTATCGGCGTTTGCGTCAGGTCTGTGTTGATACTGACACCGAAGACATTTGTCTGTTCCAGGATATTCTCATGTGCCGTCATGTTTTCCTCCCATTCCCGGCCTTCGAAGAACGGGATTGACAATCATGGTCTAACGCCATGTTTTCCGTTGTTTCCATCGCCGCTGGCCGCGTTCCGATTCATCACGTACGCCGAGATAGAACTCCTGGACATCCTTTGACGCCATCAGCTTTTTTGCCTCATCGGCCATCACGATCCGGCCGAGTTCCATGACATAACCATAGTCGGCAACTTCCAGCGCCACTTTGGCATTCTGTTCAACCAGCATCATCGTCACGTTCTGTTCGCGATTGAGTCGTTTTATGATGCCAAAAATCTCTTTGACGAGTAGCGGAGAAAGACCAAGGCTCGGTTCGTCAAGCAGCATGACCTTTGGTTTCGCCATCAAACCCCGGCCGATTGCCAGCATCTGCTGCTGGCCGCCAGACAATGTTCCAGCACGTTGGCTGCGGCGCTCTTTCAGGATCGGGAAATAAGAGTAGACCATTTCCTTGTCGTCAGCCACTGCAGAAGAATCATGGCGCACAAATGCACCCATATCGAGATTTTCCTCGACACTGAGCAACGGAAACACCTCGCGGCCTTCCGGAACGTGGACAATCCCGGCGCGCACGACCTTGTCGGGATCAGAACCGGCAATGTCGACATCGTCGTAAAAAACTTCTCCCTTTTCCGGATCCATGACGCCGGATACTGTTTTCAACAGGGTAGTCTTACCCGCTCCGTTGGCCCCAAGAACGGTAACGATCTGTCCTTCGCGGACTTCCAGGCTAACGCCGCGGATTGCCATGATCGGTCCGTAGTAGCTCTCCAGATTGCGAATGCGCAGGACCGCGCTCCGGCTTTCCGCAACTGCGGCTTCGCCTGCCTGTTGAGCGGTCATGCCGCACCTCGCTCGGCATCGTCTGCCACGCCGATATAGGCTTCGATAACCGCGGGATGGTTCTGCACTTCGTTAGGCGTACCGAGCGCCAGTGTCTTGCCGTCGGCAAGTGCCAGCACACGATCGGATACCGACGATACCAGATGCATGTCGTGTTCGACCATTAGCACAGTTATTCCCATCTGGGTCTTGATGTCTTCAATCCAGAAAGCGACATCCTGAGTCTCTTCGACCGACAGACCGGAAGCCGGTTCATCGAGAAGCAGCAGGCGGGGCTCAAGCGCAAGCGCCCTGCCCATTTCAACGACCTTGCGCACTCCATAGGGTAAGCCGGCAATGTATTTGTCACGATGCGCCTGCAGGTCGAGGAAATCGATGACATGCTCAACCGCCTCACGGTGCTTGCGCTCGGCTTCACGAACAGAAGGCAGAAACAATATTTCAGACAACATGCTGCCGGTCCGGTGACGGTGGCGGCCGACCAGCAGGTTTTGCAGAACGGTTGCTTGCTCAAACAGTTCGATATTCTGAAAGGTACGGGCAATTCCCAATGACGCTATCGCGTGCGCCGGCAGTTCGAGAATCGATTTTCCATCAACCCGGATATCACCTTCGGCAGGGTCATAAATACGCGATATCAGATTGAAGATTGTGGACTTGCCGGCACCATTGGGTCCGACAAGCGCAAAAACCTCGCCCTCTTCGACCGCAAACGAGACCTTGTCGACAGCAACAACGCCGCCAAAGCGGAGCGTTACGTTATCGAGTTCCATGAGGCTCATCGATTACGCTCCGTCTTCAGATAGCTCTTTTGCCGCCGGAACATGTCCTTGCGATAGAACGGAAACAACTCGAAAAATGTCCGTACCTTCAGCCAGCGACCGTAGATCCCCATCGGTTCAAACAGGATGAAGATAATGAGGATGCTCGCAAAAACACCCGCTTCCAGACCCGGCACCGCAACAGAACTAGTACCGGTCAGGTCGCTCACCACATCGCGCAGCAGTGCAATTCCCTGCGGCAGTAGCGCCACCACGATTGCCCCGAAAAATGCACCGTGAATTGTCCCTAGGCCGCCGATGACGATCATCAGCAGCAACTGGATCGACATGATGATGGTGAACGTCTCGTGATTGAATATTCCGGTGTAGTGCCCCATCAACGCGCCCGCCAGGCCAGAAACCGCAGTCGACAAGCCGAAGGCTGCGGCTTTTGTCCGGGCGATGTTGACACCCATTGCCTGAGCTGAAATCTCGGAATCGCGCACCGCCGCAAAGGATCGTCCAAGCGGAGAGCGCAACAAGTTGCGGTAGCCCAGGACGATGACGATGACAATGAACAGAGCCAGCCAGTAGAAATACTCCGGTGTTACGTAGCGGTTAATCTCAAGGCCGAATATGGAAATGTCCGGTGCCAGCAGCCCGGTTACCCCACCGGTCCAAGGTTCGGCAAGTACAATGACGTCCTCGGTCAGGATCGAGATGGCCAATGTGGCGATGGCAAGATAGATACCGTGCAATTTCGTCGTCGGAATGGCGAGCAGTACACCGGCAATACCGGCAATGATACCGGAAAGAGGGAACGACAGGATGAACGGCAGACCGGCACGTTCCTGCAGCAAAACGTTTGCGTAACACCCGATTGCCAGAAACGCCGCATGACCGAGGCTCGCCTGGCCGGTATGTCCAACCAGCACCATCAGACCCATACCCGCTAATGCCCAGATCAGCACATTGGTGATTTCGCC
>JAHEGF010000043.1:11077-17175 GCA_024645155.1 Phyllobacteriaceae bacterium
ACCATGCCATTTGCGGGCGATGTTTGAATAGACCGATGTCGGTATCGTAGGAGGTTTTGAATACGATGCGCATCCGGTCAAACCTTCTTGGCGTGAACTTGCGACAGAATGCCGTGAGGCCTGAATACCAGGATCAGGAAAAGCACAAGGTACGGTGCGACTTGGGAATATCCCGCAGCGATGTATCGCGCCGCGAAAGGTTCGATCAGCCCGACGATCAGGCCTCCGAGTAACGCGCCGGGAAGACTGCCAAAGCCTCCGATCACGGCTGCAGCGAATGCCTTGATACCAAGCAGGCCGGCAGAAACGTCTATCGACCCCTTCGAGGCAAACAGGACCCCGGCAATCGCAGCCACAGCGCCGGCCAGCGCCCAGATCAGGGATTGGACGCGCTTTACCGGTATGCCCATGTAGTAGGCTGCAAGCTGGTTTTGCGATGACGCCTGCATGGCGACGCCCAGGCGCGTGTTGTTGAAATAGAAATAAAGGACAACTGTGAGCAGGATCGTGACGATGATCACCGATATTTCGTCCAGGCCGAGGACAACGCCGCCAAACCTGATATCTTTCCCGGCAATCGGCGATTCCAGTGATACCGGTTCGTGCCCCCATATCAGGCCGGCAATGAAACGAAGGACGAAGCCGATTGCGATCGTCAAGATGACAACGGCTATTTGTGACTGGCCGGACACCCGGCGCAATACAATCAGGTCCAGTAGATAGCCGAAAGCCGCCATGATCAGGATGGCGATCGGCACCGAGACCCAGAATGGCAAGCCCAACTGGTCGGCATTTGTCAGTCCGAGCGTGACAAAAGCGCCGAGCATCATGAAATCGCCCTGTGCGAAATTGACCGCCTCGGTTGCCTTGTAGATCAGAACAAAACCGAGCGCGATCAGCCCATAGATGCACCCGTTGGCCAACCCGCTCACGACAAGCTGCAATACGTCCAAGACGTGTACTCCTCCCTGACAAAGACGATCTTGCGCCGTCTTTTGATCAACAATAGTGCCGCACCGTTAGTTGGCAAGCGGCGATTACCCGTAATCGTTCCTAACCCGGCAAGATAAAGACCTTGCCGTTCGGTTTCGCCAATTCTTCCGGCAGGCGTTTCATGACTTCGTCAAGCGGAATTGTCGCAGTAACGTCGGTGTTCCAGTCACCGGACGCGAAACGTTCCTGAACCGCGCGTATTGTGGTTAGTTTTTGCGCGACCGGTGTGTCGATCATCCATTGAGTCAACCAGAAGCCTTCGATCTTTTTCGACATGAAAATCAGTTGGCCCGGTTCACGGATCACCGGCAGCGTCATGTCAAGCCTGCCGTAGATTATCCAGCGTGCGCCCCGGCCCATCCGGTAAAATATCTCCGAAGCCAGTGGTCCGGTAACCGCATCAAGAAACACGCGCGGTTTTTCCTGCTTGATCACCCCGGCCAGGTCGGTCTTGTAGTTCAATGATTCCGAATTGAGGACGTGAAAGGCGCCGGCTTCTTTCAACAACCCGATCTGATTATCGCGCCGCACAATTGCAATTGCCCGATACCCCGCATCCCTTGCCAAGCCCATCATCAGTTTGCACAACTGGCTTGCGCCCGCGGTAACGACGAATGCCTTTGAATCTTCGGCCTTGACAATATCGAGCATCGCCATCGCAGTCAGCGGATTGACGATCATCGCAGCACCGTCCTCATCCCGGACACCGTCCATCAAAGGGATGCACGTTGACGCGTCGGCAACCGCATAGTCTGCCCAGGTACCCGATCCGGTTCTCCCGGTCACCATCGCCACGCGCTTACCTGTCAAACTGTCACCGAGAGATCCTCCACCGGAGGCAACGACCTCGCCGACACCCTCGAACCCAGCAGGCATGCCTTTCACGCAAGGCTGCCCATAGGCACCCTTGATAAATGCAAGGTCGGACGGATTGACCGAAGCCAGCGCGACGTTGACCAGAACCTGTCCGGATTTCGGCGTAGGCACCGGCACCTTGCCGTATTCGACATAGGGCTCCATTGCCGCAAGACCGGCTTCGGGCGTTTTTGCATAGCCTTCATTGACTTGTAGCAGGGCAGTCATTTCTGCGGGAACGGTCATGATACCTATTTTCTCGTGTCAGGGTTTCAGTATAAGTTTGCCATGGGCGCCACGGTCCAGCACCTGAGCCAGCACTTTTCCTGCATCTGCCAACTGGTACTCGCCACCAATTACCGGTTTCACCTTGCCCATTGCGTACCATTCCATCAGTTCCTTCATGTTGTCGGCAAAAACGGCAGGTTCATGCGCCGTAAAACTCCCCCAGAACACCCCGACAACACTGTAGCCCTTCACGAGAGCCAGATTGACCGGAAACTGCGGGATTTTGCCAGAGGCAAACCCGATGACCAGCAACCTGCCGTTCCAGGCCATTGACCGGGTCAGCGCATCAAATGCGTCACCGCCGACCGGATCAAACGCAACATCAACACCCTTGCCCCCGGTCAGTTCCTTCAAGGTTCCACGCAGGTCATCGTAACCCGCGACATGGTCGGCTCCAGCATCCATTGCTATGGATTGTTTTTCCGGAGTCGATGCAATGGCGATCACCGTTGCGCCCATCGTCTTGCCGATCTGAACTGCTGCTATTCCCGTCCCGCCAGCGGCGCCCAAAACGCACAGCACTTCTCCGGGCTTGATTTGCGCTCTTTGTTTCAGCGCATGGTGCGCAGTTCCAAATGTGCACATCAGCGCACAGGCATCGCTGCCGGCCATGCCTCCAGGCAGGGGAATGACATTCGATTCCGGAACAGCTACCTTTTCTGCATAAGCCCCAATCATCGCCAGTGCCGCGACACGGTCACCAACCTTGAAGCGCTTCACCTTGGCACCGGTCTCGTGCACGATTCCGGCAACCTCCATCCCGGGCACGAACGGCGTTGGCGGTTTCATCTGATACAGCCCCTGAACCAGCAAACCGTCGGGATAATTCACCCCGATCGCCTCGGCGGCAATCAACACCGTATGGTCCTTGACCTCCGGCTCCGGCCACTCGCCATATTCAAGCTTGTCGAGCGGCGCGAATTCGCGGGCAATAATGGCTTTCAACAGCTATCTCCAGATTTGTCGCTGACAGGTTTGTTGCGGTTCCGCCGGGCCTGTTTCACGGTCACACTTTTTCCTGCGTGTATTTTTTCAGTTCAGTGCGGGCGACCTGGCGCCGGTGAACCGCATCCGGTCCATCCGCCAGCCGCAGCGTCCGCAAATGCGTCCATGACCGGGCCAGCGGTGTATCTTGGCTGATACCCTGGCCGCCATGCATCTGCACCGCTTCATCAGTGACTTTCAGCGCCACTTGGGGCGCGACAACCTTGATCTGGCTGATCCAAGGCGCCGCGGCCTTTGCGTCGCCCTTGTCAATCATCCATGCGGTCTTCAGGCATAAAAGCCGTGCCTGTTCGATTTCCATCCGGCTGTTGGCAATGATGTCGTAATTGGCGCCAAGCCGTGCCAACGGCTGACCGAAAGCTTCGCGGCGCATTGACCGCTTGCACATCAGTTCAAGCGCGAGTTCAGCCTGGCCGATCGCCCTCATGCAGTGATGAATGCGGCCTGGTCCTAGACGCCCCTGCGCAATTTCAAAGCCCCGGCCTTCGCCAAGGATCATATTGGCAACAGGAATCCGGACATTTTCGAATTTCATGTGCAGATGACCATGCGGTGCATCGTCCTCGCCATAGACGTTCATGGCGCGCAGCTTTGTGACGCCTGGTGTATCGGCTGGAACGAGGATCATGGAGTGCTGCTGGTACTTCCCGGCATCACCTCCGGTTTTGACCATGACAATATAGATCGCACAGCGCGGATCACCGGCTCCAGACGACCACCATTTCTCACCGTTCAGTACATAGGAATCGCCATCGCGTTCACACTTCATCGCGATGTTGGTCGCATCGGAAGACGCGACATCCGGTTCGGTCATCAGATACGCAGACCGTATCTTGCCATCGAGCAGCGGCGCAAGCCACTTTTCCTTCTGTTCCTCGGAACCGTAACGTTCAAGAACTTCCATGTTGCCGGTATCGGGAGCCGAGCAGTTGAAGACTTCGGCTCCAAGATGCGCCTTGCCCATTTCTTCGGCCAGGTAGGCATATTCCACTGTTGTCAGCCCGTAGCCGCGTTTCGAACCGGTCAGCCAAAAATTCCACAGGTTCTTCTTTCGCGCGCCTGCCTTCAAGCCTTCGAGGATTTCGGTCTGACGCGCAGTGTAACTCCACCGGTTGCCTTCCTTGCCGACTTCAGCAAGAAATTCTTCGTCACGCGGCATGATCTCATCGCGTATCATGGCACTCACCTGCGCATGCAACGGTTTCAGCCGGTCGGTCATTCCCAAGTTCATGTCACTCATTTTTGCTACCCTCTTTCCCGCCAAGCCCGCGCAACGCAAAGCTCACAATCTGGTCGACAAGTTCCTTGATATCGCTGTCGGTCTCGCCGGCGCGCGGCGAATACCAGAAAACCGGAGAATTCAGTGCCGAAAACATCAGCTCTTCAGCAATTCCCGTCAGCGAGAATTGCATGTCTCCGTCACGGCGAGCTTCTTCTATTGTCGTTCTAAAAAGCCGCGCATAGCGTTCCCGGTGTGCAATCAGCCGCCCGAGACTGTCACGCTGCTCCGGCGTCGTGGCACCTTTCAGGTGCAGTTCTACTCCCTCCCAGACAACCCGTTGAAACGCCCGCGTTCGGATCATGCCAGTAGCATGTGCCCGCGCCATTTTTTTCCAGCGTTCAATTGCCCGTTCAGGCCCCTTGCTCAAGGGTTCTACCGATGAAAAACTGAATTGCATTCCGGTTCGAAACACATCCGCAAACAAATCGGCTTTCGAAGGATAGTGGTGATAAATTCTGCCCTTGGTTGCCCCAAGGCGCCGCGCGACATCATCAATCGAGGTGGCTGAATACCCGCGCTCCATGAAACACATTGCCGCCTCGCGCAAGATCTCTGAGCGCGACTTGTCGTCTGGCCGGGGGTCACGAAGGGCTTCCAACGAGGTCGGTCCACTTTCTCGAACGCACCGTGTATAAACACTTGGTGACAGGGGTTTACCTGATCGCCAATGATGAACATACTACCGGGTATGTTGTCAACGCGGCATCGGGGGATGCCGTTTTTCATGAAAGGCTGGCCATGAGTGATATTTCCGCATTGTTTTCGGTAGAGGGCAAGATAGCACTGGTTACCGGCGGCGCGACCGGGATCGGACGGATGGCCGCAACAGCCCTCGTCTCTGGCGGAGCGCATGTTTTGATCGCCTCGCGCAAGGGCGAGGATTGCGTCAAGGTCGCAGACGAGTTGAACGCGATGGGTTTGGCGGGTAGAGCCACCGGATTTGCCGGCGATGTAGGTTCAAAGGACGGGATCGAAGCGCTCGTCAAGGCCGTCAAGTCGCAAACCGATGTGCTGCACATCCTGATCAACAATGCAGGCGCGACATGGGGAGAACCGCTCGAAACGTTTCCCTACGAGGCCTGGGCCAAGGTGCTCAACGTCAATGTCACCGGCCTGTTCCAACTGACACGCGATCTGTTGCAACTTCTCGAAAATGCTGCATCCGATGACGATCCGGCACGAATCATCAATCTCGGATCGGTCATGGGAACCCAACCGATCGCGGACGGTGCCTATTCCTACACCGCCTCGAAAGCTGTGGTTCACCACCTGACGCGGACCCTTGCAACGGAATTCGCCGGCCGCCGCATAACGGTAAACGCCTTTGCGCCGGGTCCTTTCCAGAGCCGCATGACCGCATTTGCGACAGGCTCGGACGAGAAGGCCGCCAAGGTCGGTGCCCGGGTGCCGTTGGGCCGCATTGGCAGACCAGAGGACATCGCCGCTGCAACGCTGTTCTTGTGTGGACGCGGCGGATCTTATGTGACCGGCGCAATTCTTCCCCTTGACGGCGGACAATCGGTGCAGCACGGAATGAGCCTGTTCAAGGACTGACGCGCAAGGAGCGGCTTATGGAACCAATTTCGCTGGACGATCTGAAGAATGCAGTCGGAAACGAGATAGGTCTTTCGCCATGGCGGGTTGTCACCCAGGAAATGATCGACAAGTTCGCCGA
>JAHEGF010000247.1 GCA_024645155.1 Phyllobacteriaceae bacterium
GTCTCGCTAAGCGGCGTTTTCGGGAAATTCCAACGGCCCGGGCCTTCTTCCTCGGTATTGCCTGTGAAAAAGGCATCGCAGGCGCGCCATTGCGCCAGGGGCAGCGCCGGCCGCCACAGGGCCTGCGATTCGGGCCGGTCGATCAGATAGGGTCCGTATTGTTCCAGTTTCCGGCCGTCACCGCTGTCAACCAGCGCGTAATCTTCGCCGGGCGGCACTTCCAGTATCAAGGGAACGGTTTCACCGGGGAGGTCCCCGCGCGCCGGTTCGGGAAGCGGCCGGTCCTGTGCCTTGGCGGATGCTCCGGACTTTGTACCGGTTTTGGCCGGTGATCCGGCGGCAGGCGGCGTCATCACACCCGGTACCTCGCGCCTTGACCGGCGATCACGTCCGCGTTTTGGATGTTGGGTCAATGCGCGCTCCGGCCGCTCGCTGTATTAAGCCAGCTTCTGCCATAGCCGGCGCTGGCGCGCAACAAAACCGGACCCGGTCGGGCGCAGATCTCAGGCGCCCGGGGCCGGCAGTCCCTGGACATTGGCGAGTGCCGCCTCGCGTGCGGAACGCTCCTGTTCGGCCCTGGTGCGCATTACCTCGGCCTCGCGTGCCCTGTCGCGGGCAAGTTTGCGGTAACGTCCTTGGCGCACCCACGTCATGAAGCCGCCGAAAACCACGCCGAGCGCTGCTGCTGCGAAAAGATAGACGAACAGCGGCGCATGCAGCGTCAACTGCGGGTTGCCCGGATTGAACGGATCGAAGGTAAACGGCACCAATGCACGATTGGCGACAGCAAGTGCTATCAGCAATACCGCGACCGGCACCACAATCAGGATAAAAATCAACCGTCTGGTCATGTCACTGTTCCGCGGAAACCGTTCAGTTGGAACCGCCATTCATGCGTTCGCGCAACTCCTTGCCGGCTTTGAAAAACGGCACCCATTTTTCGCCGACATCGACACTTTCGCCGGTACGCGGGTTGCGGCCGGTACGAGCCGGCCGGTTCTTGACCGAAAATGCGCCAAAACCGCGAAGTTCGACACGATTGCCATCGCTAAGTGCCTCGGTTACGGAATCGAAAACCGCGTTGACGATGTTTTCAATATCTCTTTGAAACAAGTGTGGGTTGCGGCGCGCTATCGTTTGCACCAATTCCGACTTTATCATGGACGCTTACCTTTTACCGCACCGAATTCGACAGAAACAACTGAATTAGTTGGCGTTTCCCCTAGGGTGCCAAACTGAAAGCAGGCCGTCAAGCAGTATACGCTCTGTCTTGGCGGCAACAAGCGCCGCTTCACCGGGTGCAATGCCCAGATAGCCGGCCAATTGGCCTGTCAGCGAGGCCAGCGGGAGAAAATCTGCACCCGACTTGTTCCGCTTCCATTCGATGACCTTCAGGTCGCCGTCGACGCCCTTGCTTTTCAGCCATTCTATGGCTTCGCGTTCACCGCCGAGCGAGTCGATCAGTTTGTTGGCAACGCTCTGCCGGCCTGAAAAGACTGCCCCATTTGCAAGTTTCAATGCATCTTCACGTGACATTGGCCGGCGGTCGGCAACCAGATCAACGAACCATTCATAGGTATCGAGAATTAGCGCACGAAGCACGGCGCGCTCCTCCTCGGTTGTCGGGTTGAACGGATTGGGTTCGGCCTTGAGCGGCGACGATTTGATCGATTCCAGCTTGATACCCAATTTGTCCATCAGGCCGGTCAGGTCGGGATACTGGACCAGGACACCGATTGAACCGACAATTGAAGTCTTGCGTGCAACAATGTGGTCAGCGCCGCATGCCACCATGTAACCACCGGAAGCGGCAAGGGTTCCGATCTGTGCGACGACGGGTTTCTTTTCCGCAACCCGGCGCACCGCCTCGAAGATCATTTCCCCGCCGGCAGTGGTTCCTCCCGGTGAATCAATCGAAAGGACGACGCCCTTGACGGAACTGGATTCGGCAATCGCTTCGAGGCGTTCCACGAGTTCCTCGTTTTCAAGAATGGTTCCCTCTATGCGGATTTTCGCGATATGGCTCGACGATTTTCCAAGGGCACTCTCGTCGGCGATGCCGTAGACCAGCGCGGCAATTGCAAGTGCTGCAGCGCCAAGTGCGGCAATGCGCCAGAATGTGAGTTTTCGCCGTATGCGGCGACGGTCGATGAGGAGGTCGGCATCACTGGCCATTGCGCTGCTCCTTTCAAAGGGTACGTGAAACGGTTTTCTAGCCGACCGCCGGATGCAACGCCACCCAATTTACCGCATGATGGCTCATTGACCCGACTTCGTGATACTTTATCCAAAAATAACCATATTGGGCTGTAAGTGGGATATGAGAGCCAATCACCAGCGCTTTTGTGGCCGGAACATGCCGATCGGCGCCCTTTGCGCTCCAAACTGGACTGGAAAACATGACAATTAGCCCGGCCAGCATCCAGCCAACCAGCGCCGCGATATCCAACGGTGCGGGGCCTGCTGTCAGGGCAACCCGAAGTGACGAAGCCTTCAACCGCGCACGCGCGCACTCCAGGCGTGTCGGCAGGCTTAAGGTCGCGTTGCCGGTCATCGCGACCGCAATCGCGGTTGCGTTTTTTGCCTATTCAGGACTTTCTCGCGTGCCGGCGATTTCCGTCAACCTTGCCGGTAGCGGGATTGAGGACGGCAAGCTGGTCATGGCCAATCCCAAACTCGACGGGTTCACAAAGGACAATTTGCCTTATTCGATGACGGCCTCGCGCGCCCTTCAGGACGTCGGCGACACCAGCATCATAACCCTTGAAACCATCAAAGCCTCGATACCGGTCAATCCCCAGGTCACGGCGACAATCGGCGCTGCATCCGGCGTTTTTGACAACGCCGCCAACACGCTGGACATCGACAGCCCGCTGACCGTCACGACCAATGACGGAATGGTCGCGAAACTGAAATCGGCCTTTGTCGAAATACAGTCGGGCAATCTGAAAACCACCGACCATGTTGAAATCGAACGCAATGGATCACGGATCCTTGCCGAATCGATGACGATTACCGAACGCGGCAAAGTCCTGGTGTTTGAAGACCGTGTGCGATTGACCATCGAGCCAAATCAGTTGAAAAACAACCGGAAAGACAGAAAGCAAGGCAGGCAATGAAACAGACTAGTCAGGGTATGGCCCTGCGGCTTGCGGCTGCCGCGCTGGTGATGTGGGCGTCGGCATCGCCCTTGCTTGCCCAGTCCGGCAACAGCCGGCTGACCGGCCTCAAACTGTCGGGCGACAAGCCGATACAGATTGAAAGCGACCGTCTGGAAGTTCGCGAAAATGAAAACATTGCGGTCTTTTCGGGCAACGTCAATGTCGTTCAGGGTCTGACATTGCTGAAATCGGGCAAGATGACCGTGCATTATTCCAACGACGGCGGATCTGCGGCAACCGGATCGTCAAACATCGAACGCCTGGTGGTCGACGGCAAGGTCTATGTCAAATCCGAAAACCAGGTCGCTACCGGAGATCGCGGCACTTTCGACATGAAATCGGAGGTTCTCGTCCTTTCCGGAAGGCAGGTGGTTTTGTCCGAAGGCGACAATGTCGCGGTCGGGTGCAAATTGACGGTACAGATGAAAACGGGCAAAGCGCAGCTTGAAAGCTGCAAGGGTGAGACGGGCCAGGGGCGCATCAAGATACTGATAACCCCGAAAACAGTCAGACAGTAGCGGGCGGACAAGGTGTCGATATTCTCACGACTGACCGGCAGGGATGCAGGTGATGCCGGTGGCCAGCCTGCCGATGCCGCCGACGGACGCTACAAAGGCACGCTGATCGCGCGCGGCCTGTCGAAGACCTACAAGGGCCGGCAGGTTGTCAACGGTGTGTCGCTCGGTGTGCGTTCGGGCGAGGCAGTCGGGCTTCTGGGTCCAAATGGTGCTGGCAAGACCACCTGTTTTTACATGGTCACCGGCCTGGTACCCGTTGACGAGGGCACCATCCAGATCGACGGCCATGATGTAACCTCGATGCCGATGTACCGGCGTGCGCGGCTCGGGATCGGCTATCTTCCGCAGGAAGCATCGATTTTTCGCGGGTTGTCAGTCGAAAACAACATTCGCGCCGTGCTTGAGATCGTCGAAAAAGACCGCAGCGAACGCGAAAAACGTCTCGATTCCCTGCTCGAGGAGTTTCACATCGCCCATCTGCGCAAGGCACCGTCCATCGCATTGTCCGGTGGTGAAAGGCGGCGCCTGGAAATTGCCCGCGCCGTTGCAACCGAACCGAATTTCATGCTGCTCGATGAGCCGTTTGCAGGGGTCGATCCGATAGCTGTTGCCGATATCCAGCAGTTGGTGCGGCACCTGACCGGCCGCGGCATCGGCGTGCTGATCACCGACCATAATGTCCGCGAAACGCTGGGCCTGATCGACCGCGCCTATATAATTCATACCGGTACCGTGCTGACTCATGGGCGCCCGCAGGAGATTGTCGACAATCCCGAGGTGCGCCGCCTCTATCTTGGTGAATCCTTTACCTTGTAAACGGTTTTGTACCGCGACCCGCAACGCAATCGTAACGCCGATGCGCTATCTCAAGTCTTGACAAGCAAAAGCCGGGCCAGTTTGTAGTCCGGAAGCGAATAATCGCATTTTGCACGCTACAGGTCAGGTATGGCGCTTTCGGCGAAACTACAGCTCAGGCAGTCCCAATCACTGGTGATGACCCCCCAGTTGATGCAGTCTATTCGCCTGTTGCAACTGACCCATGCGGAACTTGAGCGCTTTATCGAGGAAGAAATCGAACGCAACCCCCTCGTCGAGCGCGCCGGCAGCGACGATGGCGATCCGTTCGAGCCGGCCCGGACCGATGAGGATTACGACACCGATAGCGCTGACCGGCTTTCGGACAATGTGACAATCGAAACCGCTGAATTCACGCAGCGCGACCTCGATGTTCCCGCCGACAGCATTTATGGCGACGA
>JAHEGF010000248.1 GCA_024645155.1 Phyllobacteriaceae bacterium
CGGGTCCATTCTGGGCAATCATCATGGACATTTTGCCCGAGGCCCGGGTGAAACCGTCCGCCATCATTCCGGCGTTGCCTTCATGACCGACATCCCAGAACGTGATCCCGGCGTTGGGAAACAGGTCTGATATTGGCATAAACGCCGAGCCGATAATCCCAAATGCATGCTCGATGCCGTGCATCTGAAGCACTTTGATAAAAGCCTCTTCAGTGGTCATTTTCATTGTTGCCATTTTGAATCCCTCCTTATTTTAAACGTGGTGTGTGCGCTAAATCAATATATCTGGTATCTGATATATCACACATCAGATAACCGTCAAGAAAATTCCGTTATCCTGGATAAAATTGGATTACTCGAAAGGCACCTTGATCAATTTGCTGAAGGTGTCCTTAATGACCTCAAGCCCGCCTTTAATATTGACTTCAAGCGCCATCCTCACCTTTTCGGGATCTTTGCTTTTGAGCGCATCGATGATCGCCCGGTGCTGCGCGTTAAACCGAACGCAATGTTCTTTTTCTCGCCGGTAAATATTCAACACGCTTTCCACCGACTGAACCAAGGCCTGGGCAATATTGCAAAGGTGGGGAAGATTTGATGCGCTGCTGATAACGTGATGAAACTGTCTGTCCAATTGGTAGTGGTTTGGAGGAAGCGCTTCCATGTGCGCTTGCAGCTCTTCAAGCTTGAGCATGTCGGCCTCCGTCAGGTTTTCGATTGCCTCAAGAGCGAGCGCGACCTCCAGATCCGCACGGAGATCATAGATGTGAAGGATTTCTTTGTGGGTCGGCGGCGCGGCGACGATAGCGCCTTTAAATGGGATATTTTTAACGATTCCAGATCGGTCCAGGCGCATGAGGGCTTCCCTGATGGGACCCCGTCCGATGCCCAGTTCCGATTCGAGCTCAGACAACACAAGGCGGGTCCCGGGAAGTTTTTGACCGCTGAGAATCATGTCCCTGATCTTCTCATACGCCTGCAATGACTTCATGAAAGATTTGTTGTCGGCCAATGTGAAAGCTCCTGTACCGGCTCGGAAAACTGATTGTTAGCCGATATTCTCCAAAATGCTGTTGATAATATTTTTCAACAATGCATGCAATGATCGACATGGGCCGGCGCTTACCTGTTTTTGGCCACCCGCACGATCTCCAGCGCCAGTATCTCGGCAGCATCCAGCGATTTGATCGGCAACGCGCCCCCGAGTGCACTGAGTTCGGTACAGGCGACAATTGCGATGGTTGCCCCGCGCTGCAATAGGTTTTCACAAACACGTTGATAATCACCTCGCACCTGCTGACCGGTGTTTCCCTTTTTGATCTCTTTGATGACGTTCAAAAGGCGACTCTGATGGGCGGCATCGGGCCAGATATCCGTGGCACCCAATGTACCGAGCCGCGCTGAATAAAGTCCGGTAATGGCCACCGCCGGAGAGGCTAGTATCCCGATGTTATGGTGGTCGGGGGAATGGGTCTTCACATGGTCGGCCACCAGATCGATCAGGTTGATCACGGGAATACCGACGGCCTGCTGCACCGCATCATAGTAATAATGGGCGG
Organism: Phyllobacteriaceae bacterium; assembly: GCA_024645155.1. Taxonomy (GTDB): domain Bacteria; phylum Pseudomonadota; class Alphaproteobacteria; order Rhizobiales; family Rhizobiaceae; genus JAHEGF01. The sequence goes on from JAHEGF010000248.1 coordinate 1,560, forward strand.
TATTGCAGGCGATCACCAGAAAGTCCGCCCCCCATGCCTCCAGGCGCCGGCCCATGTCCGCCATGCACGGGCCGGGATCTTCGCCGCCGCCCTCGATAATGGCTTTTATTCTGGATGGGACCTTGGGATTGTTATCAACGATGCACCGGATGTGATCGACATCATCGAGCGCCGGTGTCAGGCGGATGATGCGCTGCATCAGATCCACGGTGGCCTCTGGCCCCATCCCGCCCAGAATGCCGACTGTTTTTTCAGCTGTTTCCGTCATGCTGTATTGGTCCTGATGGAGAAGATGAGGGCAAACGCCGCTACGGTTAGAGACGCTCGCCATTGTCGACAATCCACCGGTCGGCGATCAACCCTGCCGGAACGTATCCATATACGCATACAGGGCGGGGGATCCGCCGGTATGGAGGAACAGCACGTTGGCGCCTTTGGGGAAATGGCCCTTTCGCACCAGATCCAGAAGCCCAGCGGCCGCTTTTCCGGAATACACCGGATCCAGTAGAATCGCTTCCGTTTTGGCAAAGAGCTTGACCGCCGCCACCATGGATTCGGTCGGCAGAGAGTAGCCGGGCCCCACATACTGGTCAAAGCAGACCAAATCTTCACGGGCGATGCCGCTTTTTACTCCGAGCCTCGCGGCCAACTCCACGGCCAGCTTATACACGATTTCTTCCTGCACGTCCTTTTTGCGGGACACGTTGACCCCGCTGATGGGGATCCCGCCGTTGACGCCGATCATGCCGACCACCATCCCTGCGTGGGTGCCGGCAGAGCCGGACGGGACCACGATGTGATCGATGCCCAGATGCATGTCGTTGAGCTGATTCATGGTTTCTTCGGCGCAGACAGCGTAGCCCGTGGCGCCGATGGGGTTGGAGGCGCCGCCCGGAATGATGTAGGCGGTCTTCCCTTGAGCCGTTAACGCCTCGGCCTTTTTCTTCATCTCTGCCATCATGTCGGAGCCGCCGGGCACCACCCCGATGCTTTGCACGTCAAGCAGCTCGAAAAGAAAATTGTTTCCGCTGGCGTCGGCTTTGTAGGAGCCTTTAACGCGTTCTTCCAGGATCAGGTGGCAATCGAGGCCCTCCTTGGCGGACCAGGCGGCGGTCAACCGGCAGTGGTTCGACTGCACGGCGCCGCACGTGATGATGGCATCCGCGCCCTTCTCCATCGCATCCGCGATGCAGAACTCAAGCTTTCTTGTTTTATTGCCGCCGCCCGAACCCGGGAGCAGATCATCACGTTTGACGTAAATGTTGACGTCGCCGCCGAGCGCGTTGCTCAGAGAAGGCAGGTGCTCGATGGGGGTCGGCCCCTGCAGGTACTTTCTTCTGGGAAACTTGGTGTAATTCATCGGTCGTCCTTTCCGCACATAATCATATATTTATAATTGAAAAATGGCTTCCACTTCGATATCCGCACCCAACGGCAATGCCGCTACCTGGAAAGCACTGCGCGCGGGATAGGGCTCCTTGAAGTATTGGGAATAGACGCTGTTAACGGCTTGAAAATCGCCTATGTCGGCGAGATACACGGTCGTCTTGATCGCATTATCAAGGTTTGTTCCCGCTTCCTTAGCGATGGCTTCCAGGTTTTTGAAAACAATATGAGCCTTGTCCTCAATGCTGCCGTCGGGAATTTTACCGGTTGCAGGATCGATGGGAAGTTGACCGGACGTAAAAAGCAGGTTGCCTGAAACCACCGCTTGAGAATAGGGGCCAACAGCCGCCGGGGCGCGATCGGTGTAAATCGATTTCTTGGACATGATGGTTTTTCCTTATTTAATTACTTTCGCTGAAACTTCTATGATAACCGCCAGTATGGTGCAGCAATCATCCGCGGTAAACGTCAGGGGAATGCGCATGTCACACATGACGGAAAGGATGCGCAGGGTATTGGGCAAGTGGGGCAATCTGCCGAAATAGCGCCAGCTTTCATAGGCGCTCGTGAACCCGACGGGCTCCTTGTTGCCGAACCATTTAAGCTCGACGCCCTGCGCCAGACACTCTGCCAGAAATCGCCTGATCGTCGGCTCATCCTGACCGTACAGAGAAAACTGAATTGAACTGCCCACGTAATTTTCGCGGGGATCTCTCTGAGGGCAGGTAATACCCTGGATCGCTGTCAATCCCTCCTCTAAAATTCGGTAGCGCTTATTCCAGCGTGCACACTGATTGTCCAATATTTCGAGTTGGGGCCGTAGAATGGCGGCACGAAGATTGTCCATCCGACATGAGTAATTGGGGACCATGGTTTTGATGCTTTCGAAAACCGCCATTTCCGGCCGGGCCGTGTGGCGCTCGTAGAGCATGTAGGAGCCTGAATATATGATGGCGCGGGCGATGAGATCCGGGTCGTCGGTGACCATCAATCCGCCCTCCCCCGAATTCATGTGCTTGTACGTCTGGGTGCTGAAGCAGGCCACTGTTCCAAAAGCACCGGACTTTTTCCCGTCCCACGTGGCCCCCATGGTATGGGCGCAATCTTCGATGAGGACAAGGCCATGCGCGTTGCAGATTTCCATGATCCGGTCCATGTTGGCGATATGCCCCCGCATGTGGGACAGCATGAACCATTTGGCGCCCGGCGCCGCGGCCTTTTTTTCGAGGTCATCCAGGTCAATGGTGTAATCGTCGCCAATTTCGACCAACTCTATTTGGGCACCGGCGTTCTCGATGGCGCCGGGTACCGGTGCAAGGGTGTAGGCATTGCACAGCACGGTGTCGCCAGGTTTGACGCCAACGCTCTTGAGGGCAAGATACATGGCACTGCCGCAGGAGGCGCATGCAAGGCAATATTTTTTACCCATGTAAGCGGCAAATTCTTCCTCCAACTGCGCCGCTTCTCCTTTTTCCCCCGGGTCGACATTATAGCGGTGGAGTTTTCCGGACCTTAAAATCGCGAGCGCTTTTTCAATTCCCTCTTCACAAATGGGCTCCTGTAAAGTGAAATCTTTGGTGAATCGTTTTTTTTCTGAATCGGCCATACGGTTGCTCCTGCAAATCAATTGGACTTAGTATTTGGCGGTCCTGTGGGAGTCGGAATCTCTCGTATCAGTCTTCGCTCTACGAGCTTCGGCGGACAAGACGCCCGAGAAGATGCCCCGACAAGAAATCGCTAAGATTCCAAAACAATGGGATCAGTATTAATGATGTTTTTCTTCGCGCACTCGGCGCCTTTGCGAGAAAATTGCCTTTTTACGAGTTTGTCAGTACGTCGGTTGTTCGTATACGTCGAAATCCCAGTCTTGGCCGGGAAAGTATTTCCTCAGCCGCCAATCACAGGCCCGGGCATGTCCTTCCATGCCCTCCACCCGCGACAGGCGTGACGCCGCGCCGCTGATAACCTTGTTGGCTTCCGG
>JAHEGF010000044.1 GCA_024645155.1 Phyllobacteriaceae bacterium
GTCCAGGCCATAGGCGAGAGCGGCGGCAGTCGGCTCGTTGATGATTCGCAGGACTTCAAGACCTGCGATCTTGCCGGCGTCCTTGGTGGCCTGACGCTGGGCGTCATTGAAATAGGCCGGGACGGTTATGACCGCCTTGTCGACGCTCTCACCAAGATAGGCCTCTGCGGTCTCTTTCATTTTCTGAAGGATCATTGCCGAGATTTGCGACGGAGACTGTTTCTTGCCTTCGGCTTCGACCCAGGCATCGCCATTGTCGCCCTTGATGATCTTGTAGGGCACCAGCTTCTTGTCCTTGGCAACCATCGGATCATCATAGCGGCGTCCGATCAGGCGCTTGACGGCAAACAACGTGCCTTCGGGATTGGTTACAGCCTGGCGCTTGGCAGGCTGGCCGACGAGGCGTTCGTCGCCGTCGGCAAAGGCCACTATCGAAGGCGTGGTGCGCGCGCCTTCCGCGTTTTCAATAACTTTTGCATCCTTGCCGTCCATGACAGCGACGCAGGAGTTGGTGGTTCCAAGGTCGATACCTATTACTTTGGCCATGTCTTACTCTCCGTTTAGCGAACCGTCCGGACCCACAAGCGGCGTTCCTGATGACGGCCCCTGATTGTTGATTTCTCTCAAAGCGGCCGACTGGCCAGCCGACTGCCTTTAGCGTTGGCGCGTATATAAGAAGGCCTGCCGGGAACTGCAAGGCGCAAGAGGCGCAGGATTCACAATCAAAATCGGTGAATTTTTCATGTTCGCTCTCGGAAATGGCTGTTGAACATACCATATGGGGGTCCATGAACATCAACCAGTCCCTCGATCTCTTCAAACAAAGGCGCCATCGCGCGCTCAATGCGCTGCATACATGGCTGCTGGCGGCGGGCAGCCTGGCGCTGCTGGGCGTGACGGCGTGGGTCTTTGGCGGGTTTTCGGCCATCGTCTATGCGGTTCTGTTCGGCGCTGTCACGCTGTATGTCGCCCGCCAGGTTTCGCCGCAAATGGTTTTGCGAATGTACAAGGCACGAGCGGTGGCGCAGCACGAATTCCCCGAGGGCCACCGCATCATCAACGAACTGGCCCGCCGTGCCAATCTAGACATCGCCCCGAAATTATACGTGCTGCCATCGCGGGTCTGGAATGCCTTTGCGGTCGGCCGCCGTGATGATTCGGCGATTGCCGTATCGGATGCGCTGGCGCGCGGACTGACATTGCGCGAACTGGCAGGCGTGCTCGCCCACGAAATCAGCCACATTGCCAATGAGGACGTCAAGGTGATGGCGTTTGCAGACATGGTCTCGCGCTACACGTCGTTCATGTCGACAATGGGCATGCTGTCGCTGCTGTTCAACATCGGCGGCTTTGCAGCGGGCAGCGGAATGCAGGTGCCATGGCTGGCCGTTGCCATATTGATGGCCTCACCGACGATTGGCGGCCTGATCCAGCTTGCATTGTCGCGGACCCGCGAATTCGATGCCGATCTCGGTGCGGCCATGCTGACAGGCGATCCCGCCGGGCTTGCATCTGCCTTGCAGAAAATCGAGCGCAGGCAGGGGCGACACTGGGAAAACATGGTCCTGCCGGGAGGGCGGATGCCGGATCCGTCGATGCTGCGTTCGCATCCCAAAACAGAGGACAGGGTGGCAAGGCTGATGATGCTTCAGACAGCGGTTGCGTCCGGCGGCACCGCCGTTGCCAACGAACAGGCAAATGACGGGGTCCGGCCGAAGACTCGCCCGTCCTTCATACCGAAGATCCGGCGATCGCAAGCCGAGCAGATCAATCCCTGGGTACGCCGCACAGCCCACCACGCATCGCAACCACCCGCCCACGGAAACAACGGCGATGATCCGGGCGCCAATGACAGCCTTGCCGAGCCTGACGGCCCGCCGCGCATCCGCATACGCCGCGGCGGGGTATGGTGGTAAACAAACTTGGTTGACGAATTCTTTCTCCAACCATTTGAATCCAATAGCTTTTTTTAGCGCAATATTGATGTCGCTGCCGCAGCCTGCTTGCAAGCAAGCTGAAGGGCACCGTTATGAAGGATTATTTGCGCAAGCTGGCGGCAGCGTTTGTGCTGCTCGCATCGGTCACCGGAGCCGCCACTTCTCATCCAGCCCAGCCAATCACGTTCAACGCATTAACCATGATGGCCGATCATTGGTCACGATCCGCAATGGTTTCAGCTGGCGGGCTTGCGGCTGCCGGCATTGCCGACATGCGCGAATATCTCGACCGGTTGTGTATCGCGGTTGCAATTTATCACGAGGCGCGAGGCGAACCGGAAAGCGGGCAACGTGCCGTCGCAGTGACCATTTTGAACCGCATGCATTCGTCGGCCTATCCCGGAACCGCGTGCGGCGTGGTCTACCAGGGCTTCCAGCGGCCCTACCGGTGCCAGTTTTCATTTGCCTGCGACCAGAGGCCCGACCTGCCCGCAAACGGGGCCACATTTTCGGCGTCGCTGCATCTGTCCGGAATGGTCGCCGCCGGCAGCCCGGATGACTTTTTCCCATGTTTCAAAATCGCGACGCATTATCATCGCCATGACGTCAATCCGGTCTGGTCGCGCAAGCTGCGCCTGATCGGGCAGATCGGCGATCACGTATTCTTCGCCAGTGACCGTGTTCTGAGGCGCATGGAAAGCAGTTACCGCCGGCAAGGATTGGAAAACCAATGCAAGGCGCTTCTGCAGATCGCGTCCGTGGAGGGGCTCGTCCCCTGATCGGGGCGTCAGTTACCGGCGGTTCGAAACGATCCCGAAATGCCCTTTTCAATCTGTATTCAGGCGAACAAACCGGCCTGCAAACAGCTTCCTGAGGAAAAGCTTCGGGCGTATCCGCTTTGTTGCGCGAATTGTCGCATTGTATTTGGCAACCCATTTGCCGTGACGGGGCGGATCAAGAGAAAATTCGACCGGGTCCCTGAAGGCACAGACGACTTTCTCAAGCCTGGCATCAAATGCTTTCTGCTGCTTGGGTCCAAGAACCGGTTTGCGCGCAATCACCGCACTGTCACGCCACACGGTGTTCGACATGCGTAGGAGATGCTCATCAGGCTCGATATAGCTTTCGACCAGTTCTAGGCCGGTAAGGCTGCAAAGCGCACTCCAGGAGTCGGGATAGAAACGCCAGCAGTCCAATGGATAGCGGTGGACCGCGCCGGCACCCGGTGCGACGATGAACGCCAGGCCGCCCGGTTTCAGGACACGCGCGATCTCGGCGAACGTTATCCAGAAGAAGGGATTGTGCTCAAATGTCTGTCCTGAAATGCAGACGTCAAACGTGTTGCCGGCGATCTCGTTCCAGACAAACATGTTTTCGGGGACAATATCGACATTGGGTCCGGCTTCAATGTCGAGGCCGGTATAGTCGAACCCGCCTGCGGGAAACAGATCCTTGTAGGTATCCTGTCCATGATAGGATTTCGAACCGATTTCAAGCACTGCCGGTTTCGTTCCCGGTCCTGCCAGATACTCTTCAACGAACAGTTCTGCTTTCAGATATGAAGAAAAATGCATCGTTGCGCCCTTGTCTTTCTTGCAAATGCACCGTGGCACATACCAGCAGCCTTTCTTAACCGGACCAGGAGGGGAATCATACGGTTTCCCAACCGTCGCTCACCCCGGCCCTGTAGATTGCGTCGATGACCTTCTGATTGCGGACGGAATCCTCCAGCGTGAACACCGCCTCGCCGGAGCCCGTGGCGGCGCGGGCAAAGGCTTCAACTTCAAGCTTGTACTGTCGTGTTCCGGGGAAACGGTACTCCTCGGCATGTGTATGACCCTGGTCATGCAAGGTGACGCGGTGGTGATCGTAGTCGCCGGCGTTGAACGGCGCATGGACTTCCATGAACCCGCGCGTGCCATGAAACACCATGGACTGGCGCAATGCCATTTGGGTCGAGCAGTAAAACGTCATGGCAAAGGTTCCGAAATCCGCGTTGACATTGGCATAGATGTCGGTTTTGAATTTCTTGTCACGAACAACCGTTGCCCGCACCCGGAGCGGTTCGGTTCCCGATGCGATCCGGGTCGTCACCGTCGGATAGACACCGATGTCCGGCAAGCCGCCGCCGCCAAGCGAAACCTGGTTTCGCATGTTGTGCGGATCGGTATTGAAGTAGGTAAAGGCGCCCTGTACGTGGCGCAGTTCACCGATGGCGCCACTGGTCAGAAGGTCCCGGACCTTCGCCCACTGGGGGTGATAGAACACCATGAAGGCTTCGGAAATCAGCACCTTGTGCTTGTCGCGGGCAGCAATCAGCGCATCGATTTCTCCGGCATCAAGTGCGACCGGTTTTTCACACAGGACATGCTTGCCGGCCTCAGCCGCCTTCACGGTCCACTCGACATGCTGCGAAGTCGGCAGCGGGATATAGACACCGTCGACGGTATCCGACGCCAGTAGCGCCTCGTAGGAACCAAACGCATGGGGTACCCCGAAACGGCGTGCCAGTGCGCGCGCCTTTGCCTCGTCGCGACTGGCTATCGCGGTTACCACGCCGTTGTCGGCATCCTGCATTGCGGGCAACAGCTGTTCGCGCGCGATTTTTGCCGTCGACAACACTCCCCAGCGGAACATCAACTTCTCCTGACCCGGCGGCGTGCCGGAATTCGTCACTGCCGGAGCACACCACCGGTTTGTTTGCCGACATTGGCAATAATCGCCCTGGCGAGCGCCTCGAAATCCTCGTCGGTCAGCGTCCTGTCCACCGGCTGGATGTCGACTTCGATCGCGATCGATTTCTTGCCCGGGCCAATCGAGGCACCTTCGAAAATGTCGAAGACCTTGACAGCGGTAATCAGTTTCCTGTCAGCACCTGCGGCAGCACGCATGATCTCGGCGGCTTCCACGGCACCATCGACCACGAAAGCAAAGTCGCGTGACACTGCCTGGAAATTCGACAGGTCAAGGCGCGGTTTTGTGCGCGTCGGCTTGCGTTTGGGTTCCGGAATCGCGTCAACAAAAACCTCGAATCCGCACAGCGGGCCAGAAACGTCGAGCGCCTCCAGGGTGCGGGGGTGGATTTCGCCAAAATGGCCGAGCACGATCTTCGGGCCAAGGCGGATAACGCCTGAGCGGCCGGGATGATACCAGGCTGGCGCATCGGCAGTGGCCTGCAGCCGGTCGGCAGGTGCGCCGCAGGCTTCAAGCACCGCAAAGGCGTCGGCCTTGGCATCGTATACGCTGACTGCAGGCGCATTGCCTGCCCAGTGGCGCCCGGCACCTTCAGCACGGGCAGTGGCGCGGCGCACACCGGAAGCAACACGGCGCTGGCCTTCGGCGGTGTCGTTTTCGTAGGTTCCGGAAACCTCGAACAGGGCGACGTCGGCGGCACCACGGTCGGCGTTGCGTTGCGCTGCCGTCAAAAGCCCGGGCAGAAGCGACGGCCGCATATCAGACATGTCCGCGGCAATCGGATTGGCAAGCTTCAGTTCCGGATTTCCGCCGCCAAACAGTTCGGCATGGGCTGCCGGGATAAATGACCAGTTGACGCATTCCATCATGCCGCGCACCGCCAATGCCCGTTTTGCGGTGCGGGTGCGAACCTGCAATGGCGTCAGGATGCGGCCATTGACGGCATCGTGGCTGGTCATCGGCTCAAGCGCGATCTCGTCGACCCCGTGGATACGCATCACTTCCTCGACCAGATCGGCCTTGCCGTCGACATCGGGCCGCCACGAGGGAACCGCGACATCGACCACATCACCTGATCCGTCCGGCGTAAATCCGAGCCGTGACAGGATGCCGAGCGCCTCTTTGTTTTCAACGGCCAATCCGGTCAGGCGCCCGACTTCGGCAACCGGGAAGGGCACGATTTTCGGTGTATGGCCCTTGTAGCCTTCGATCACGGCTTCTGTCGGTTTCCCGCCGCAGATATCGGTGACCAGCCGGGTTGCAAGTTCCATGCCCGGCACCATGAATTCGGGATCGACGCCGCGCTCGAAACGGTATCGCGCATCAGTGATGATACCGAGATCACGGCCGGTACGGGCGATGTTCATCGGATCCCATAGCGCCGATTCGATCAGCACGTCAGTGGTATTCTCATCACATCCGGTGTGTTCGCCACCCATGACGCCGGCAATCGATTCAATGCCGTTGCCGTCGGCAATGACACAGATTTCCGGTGTCATTTCATATTCGCGTTCATCGAGCGCCAGCAGTTTCTCGCCGGCCTGGCCACGGCGGACAACCAGATCGCCCTTGACCTTTGCCGCGTCGAAAACATGCAGGGGGCGGCCGCGGTCAAAAGTGACGTAGTTGGTGATGTCTACAAGCGCGTTGATCGGGCGCAGGCCGATGGAAAGCAGGCGCTGCTGCATCCATTTCGGCGACGGACCATTGGTGACGCCGCTGACCATACGCAGCGCAAAGCCGGGGCACAGGTCCGGCGCTTTGATTGTCACCTTGACAGGACAGTCGCCCGACCCGTTCACCGGTTTGGCCGTAGCGTCCTTCAGCGTGCCAAGGCCGGCAGCGGCAAGATCGCGCGCAATACCGAAGACACCGGTGCAGTCGGGTCGGTTGGGTGTCAGATTGATCTCGATCACCGGATCGTCGAGACCCGCGTAGCTCGCAAATGACGTGCCGAGTGGCGCATCGTCCGGCAGGTCGATGATGCCGTCATGCTCATCAGACATCTGCAACTCGCGTTCGGAGCACATCATGCCATGGCTTTCGACGCCGCGTATCTTGCCAACGGAAAGCGTCAGATCGATGCCCGGCACGTAAGTCCCGGGCGCCGCGAACGCGCCAATGAGGCCGGTGCGCGCATTGGGCGCGCCGCAGACCACCTGGACCGGCTTGCCATCGCCGGCATCAACCGACAGCACTTTCAGCTTGTCGGCATCGGGATGCTTTTCCGCCGACAGAACCCTGGCAATGACGAACGGTTTCAGCGCCGCCTTGTCGTCGACACTTTCGACTTCCAGACCGATCATGGTCAGCCTGTCGCAGATGTCCTCTAGCGAAGCATCGGTTTCGAGATGGTCTTTCAGCCAGGAGAGTGTGAATTTCATTGTGTCTTGTCCGGTCAGTCGGTCTTGATCAGGATTGTTTTTTCCATACGCGGCAGATCGTCGTGAAGCATCAGCCAGCCGAGCTGTTGGCCCGCAAATGTATGGTAGGTCGGCGGAAAGTCGTTCGGCTCGTCCATAAAACCGGTGTTAAAGAACGTGGTGTCTGCAGCGCTGTCATGTTCCTGCGACACCGGCGAACCGCAATTCGAGCAGAAAATTCGCTTCGCTGTACCGTTCCTGTAAGATTTCAGCATGCCCTCGGCCTCCCATGTCACCGACTGTTTCGGAAACCCAACCGACGCCAGTACAGGTGCACCGGTCGCTCGGCGGCAATCGTCGCAATGGCAATAGACCGATAATACCGGTTCGGCTCTGGCCACCATGACGACCGAGCCACAGCGGCAATGGCCACGATGGGAGGGTTGACCGGTCACCCGCTCAACCCCGCAAACAATGTCGGCATGTCGAGCGGGCGGAAGCCGTAATGCTTGAGCCAGCGGACATCGGAATTGAAGTAGTCGCGCAGATCCGGCATGCCATACTTCAATGTCGCGATGCGGTCGATGCCCATGCCCCAGGCAAAACCCTGGTATTCGTCGGGATCAAGCCCGGACATGGTGAGCACATTGGGGTGGACCATGCCGCAGCCCAAAATCTCCATCCAGTCCGTCCCCTCGCCAAAGCGTACTTCGCCCGGATTTGATCGGTCGCACTGAATGTCGACTTCCAGGGACGGCTCGGTAAACGGAAAGAAGGACGGGCGAAAACGCATGGCCAGATGCTCGACCTCGAAGAAGGCCTTGCAGAACTCGGTCAACACCCACTTCATGTTGGCGACATTGGCCGTCCTGTCTATCACCAGCCCTTCAAGCTGGTGGAACATCGGCGAATGGGTGGCGTCGGAGTCGCAGCGGTAGGTCTTGCCTGGAATGACAATGCGGATCGGCGGTTTCTGCGCTTCCATGGTGTGAATCTGTACCGGCGAGGTGTGGGTGCGCAACAACTTGCGCTCGCCGTTGGCACCGGGATTGAAAAAGAAGGTGTCATGCATCTCGCGGGCCGGATGACCGTCGGGGAAATTCAGCGCGGTGAAATTGTAATAGTCGGTCTCGATGTCCGGGCCCTCGGCAATGGCAAAGCCGAGATCGCCGAATATCGCGGTGATTTCGTCGATGACCTGGCTGATCGGGTGAATGCGGCCGCATTCGGCAGGCGCATCGCGTACCGGCAAGGTGACGTCGACCTTTTCCGAAGACAGCCGGGCGTCGATTGCCGCGTCCTTCAGGCTTTCCCGGCGCGCGGCGATGGCATCGGCGATCCTGTTTTTCAGACCGTTGATGGCGGGTCCGGAAACCTTGCGCTCGTCGGGCGTCATCGTGCCGAGGCTTTTCAGCAGTTCGGATACGGAACCCTTCTTGCCGAGCGCTGCGACACGCACCGCCTCGATGGCGGCCTCGTCGCCAGCAGCGTCAATTTCGGCAGTCAGCGTATTTTCAAGTGCGGAAACATCCACGGTCATCTTTGTCTTCCGTTTGTCATCAAAAAACCCGCACTGGCTCGGCCAGCGCGGGTTTCCCGTTTGATCCTTCAGGAAAGCGCTGGTTTAGGCGACAGCGCTTTCAAAAGCATTCGGCGTGGTGCCCTTGAGATATTCGAGCGCCTTCTTGGCCTCGGTGACGACGGCGGCAAATGCATCCGGTTCATGAATCGCCATATCGGACAGGACCTTGCGGTCGATCTCGATCCCGGCCTTGTTCATGCCATCGATCAGGCGGCCATAGGTCAGCCCGTGTTCGCGGGCTGCAGCGTTGATGCGCTGGATCCACAGGGCGCGGAAATTGCGCTTGCGGACGCGGCGGTCGCGCGTCGCATATTGCATCGACTTCTCGACAGCCTGCTTGGCTATGCGGATGGTGCTTTTGCGGCGGCCATAAAATCCCTTGGCGGCCTTGAGTACTTTCTTGTGTTTGGCATGGGCGGTAACACCGCGTTTGACACGTGCCATATCATGATCTCCTTGCGGGTGCGGTCTGTACCGAACGGGGCCTAAAGGCTGTTCGGCAGGAACTTCTTGACGAGCTTGGTATCAGGTCCGGACAGGACCATGGTGCCGCGGGCGTCGCGAATGAACTTGTTGGAACGTTTGATCATGCCGTGCTGCTTTCCGGCAGCAGCCGCCTTGACCTTGCCCGTTCCGGTTATCTTGAACCGCTTCTTCGCAGAAGATTTGGTCTTCATCTTGGGCATTTTGCTACTCCATCGGGATTATCGTGCACCTGGACCTGTCGGGCGCACAGCATTAGGGACCGCCACGGCATGCCCTGCCGGGTGGTCCGGAAGTGCGGGCTTATAGCGGCAGGAAAGCAGGTTGGCAAGGCGTGGACCGGTCCATATTCCATTTCTTTGTTGCCCACCAGTAAGCACCACCGGCAATCCGGTCCGGCCAGAAAAAATGTTTCGGTTGCGGACTGGAAATACCGGCGGGCAATGTTACCGTGCCGCCCATGTTCCGGCAGATCATTCCCATCAGTGCATTGTTGTTTGGTTCGGCCCTGCTGCTGATGGCCGGCGGCATCAACGGGCTGATCCTGCCGGTACGCGGATCCGCCGAAGGCTTTTCCGCATTTGCGCTCGGGCTGCTCGGTACCGGCTGGGCAATCGGGTATGTATCGGGCTGCCTTTTGACACCGCGCCTTGTTGCCAATGTTGGCCACATCCGATCGTTCGGCGTCATGGCATCGATGGCATCCGTCGCCATCCTGTTGTCGCTTGTCTTCCTGTCACCCGCGGCGTGGATCGTATTGCGCTCGATTTCGGGATTCTGCTTTGCGGGAGCAGCAATGATCGTCGAAAGCTGGCTCAGCGAGCGGGCCGACGCGAATTCGCGCGGCAAGATTTTCGGCATATACACCATGGTCAATCTGCTGGCGGCAACCGCCGGGCAAATGTCGCTTACCCTGGGCGATACCAAGGGCTATCTTTTCTTCGTGGTCGGTGCGGTGCTCTACTGCTTGGCTCTGGTGCCGACAGCTATTTCATCGGGCCACTCGCCGAAGCCACTGTTTGCCGTCAAGCTTGATGTTCCGGCCCTGTGGCGCAATTCGCCGATAGCCGTTTGCGGGGTGTTCCTGGTCGGTATTTCCAACAGCGCCTTTGGCACGCTGGCCGCCGTTTATGCCGATCGCGTCGGCCTTGTCCTGTCGACAATCGCGCTGTTTACGAGTTTGCCGATCCTGGCCGGCGCGGCTGCCCAAATTCCTGTCGGCATCCTTTCCGACAGGATGGACAGGCGCAAGGTGCTTGTCGGAATCGCGGCGCTTGCGATGATCGCCGATGCCGCTTTCATCATACTTCGCCCGGACGGACAGATCACCAACCTGTTGCTGGTCAGTTTTTTTGGTGCGGCTATTTTTTCGATGTATCCGGTGATTGTCGCCCATGCCAATGACCATGCCGCCGAAGGAACCGGCATCCAGACCAGCGGCGGATTGCTGATGGTTTTCGGCGTCGGATCTATCATCGGACCGCTGTTGGCCGGAATTGGGATGTCGAGCATTGGCGATTCAGGACTGTTCCTGACGTCGATTGCCGCTCATGGCTGTCTTATCGCATTTGCCATCTGGAGGATCAGCATTCGCGCTGCGGTCGCCGGAAAACACAAAGGCGGCTTTGCCATTTCACCGCAGGCGCGGGCATCGACACCGCAAACCGCCGTTCTGGCAGGAGAAGACTTTGCGCCGGGCGAAGATACGGCCTCGTGAAGTCAAACAAGGACCGGCCTGTTACAGATACCCCGCCTGGCTTGCTGCCTGGGCCAGGTTTTGCGCCGGGCGCGGTCCGATCTGCTGAATGACCAATGCTGCAGCAAACGAGCCCAGCCGGGCGCAATGTGTCATGTCAAGGCCATTGGTATAGCCATAAAGAAAACCGGAAGCATAAAGGTCTCCGGCCCCGGTGGTGTCGACGACTTCTTCCACGGGGACAGCTTCGACCTCGATTGTCTCGTCGCGTGAAACGCAGATCGACCCCTTTTCGGAACGGGTGACCGCGGCGAACAGGCAATCCTGGCGGATACTGTCGACCGCCAGTTCCAGCGACTCGGTCTGATAGAGCGACTTCAATTCGTGCTCATTGGCAAAAACGATATCGACGGTTCGCGTCCGCATGAGGTCGAGGAACTCGTCGCGATAGCGGTCGACGCAGAACGGGTCGGACAATGTCATCGCCACTTCGCGCCCGGCGCCGTGCGCTATGCCGGCAGTCAGACGGATTGCATCCTTGGCCCGCGGCGGGTCCCACAGGTACCCCTCAAAATAGGTGACCCTGGCACTTTCAGCCTTGCTGGCCTCGACGTCCTCGGCGCCGAGCTCAACGCAGGAACCGAGATAGGTGTTCATCGAGCGTTCGCCGTCGGGCGTGACAAAGATCATCGAGCGTGCCGTCGGCGGCTCTCCGGCAAGCGGACGCGTATCGAAGGCGACGCCTTGGGCACGGATATCATGGGTGTAGATGGTGCCGAGGTGATCGTCGGAAACCTTGCCGAAAAACGCAGACCTGCCACCAAAGCTTGCGACGCCTGCGGCGGTATTTCCGGCGCTGCCACCGGAAGCCTCGATCGCAGGACCCATGCGGCTGTACAGAAGTTCCGCACGGTCCGCGTCAATCAGGTTCATCGAACCCTTGGTAATCGCATTGGCAATCAGGAAATCGTCGTCGCAGCGTGCGATGATATCAACGATCGCATTTCCGATACACAACACATCATAGTCGCTCATTGCAGACTCCGCATCCGCCGTAACATCCGGGCGCCGTTTAGCCGGAAAACCGTGCCTTGGGAACCCGGAGGCGGCAATTGCTTGCAGGCACGTGCGACTGCGCATATCTGGAACTCGAAAGGAACCATCATGATCATCGAAGCTGCCCGGCGCGCTGCACGCCAACTCCTGTCGGCACCATTTCGTGCGGTTCTGCTGAAATCCCTGGGCCTCAGCTTGCTGTTCCTGGTGGCTCTGTGGTTCGGCGCACGCGAGATTTTCGACTGGGTGGCATTGCCCTGGCTCAATACGGCACTGCCGGAATTGCCCAGCTGGGCCGGATGGCTCGGCGTGGTTCTCGCGGTTGTTGCGGGGCTTGGGCTGGCTCTGGCCCTGGCGCTTCTCGTGGCCCCGGTGACAGCGGGTATCGCGGCGCTGTTCATCGATGACGTGGCCGACATTGTCGAACGCCGCAATTATCCCGATGATGCACCGGGAACGGCATTACCGGCAGTGCGCGCCGCAATTACCGGCATCAAATTTTTCGGCGTGGTGGTCGCCGGCAATCTTGTTGCCTTCATTCTCATGTTGGTTCCCGGCATCAATATTATCGCCTTTTTCGTCGTGAATGCCTATTTGCTTGGCCGTGAATATTTCGAGTTTGCGGCAATGCGCCATCACAGTCCTGCTGAAGCGCGGCAGATGCGGGCGCGCCATTCAACGACCGTGTTTCTCGCCGGCCTGGTCATCGCCGCTTTTGTCGCGGTGCCAGTGCTCAATCTGGCAACGCCGCTGTTTGCCTCGGCGCTGATGGTGCACCTGCACAAGATGGTCACTGCCGGCGATACCCCGGCAACGTGAGCGGTCAGACAAACGGCGCCGGCCGGTCTGCAGTTTTTTTGTCGAACTTGCACAAGTCGGCAATGATGCAGGCCTCGCAATCCGGTTTGCGCGCCTTGCATACATAGCGGCCGTGCAGGATCAGCCAGTGATGGGCATGCAGCATGTACTCACCCGGGATAACCTTGAGGAGATGCTGTTCAACGGCGTCAACGTCCTTGCCCGGTGCCAGGCCGATGCGGTTTGCAATGCGGAATATGTGGGTGTCGACGGCCATGGTCGGCTGGCCGAAGGCCATGTTGAGAACGACATTGGCGGTCTTGCGGCCAACGCCCGGCAGTTTGACCAGTGCATCGCGATCTGCGGGAACCTGGCCGCCATGGCCGGCAATCAATGCTTGTGATAGCGCGATAACGTTTTTTGCCTTGTTGCGCCACAGTCCGATTGTCCGGATATGATCGCCAAGCCTGTCGACGCCGAGGGCCAGCATTTTTTCCGGCGTATCGGCAATCCGAAACAGTTCGCGCGTCGCCTTGTTGACCCCGGCATCGGTCGCCTGCGCCGACAACACAACGGCTACCAGAAGCGTAAACGGATTGATGTGCTCCAGCTCGCCTTGCGGTTCGGGGTTTTTGGCGGCAAAACGCCGGAAAATCTCGGTGATCTCGGCCTTATCGTATTTCGACCGGGGAACCGGTTTACGTTTTGTGGGTTTCTTGACCGAAGCCGGTTTCACCGGTTTTGGCGCCTGGTTTCGAATTTTGTTCTTGGGGTTTTGCATCACCGTTCTATAATCACCGGCGATGGCCAAGACAAACATTTCAATCAGCGGCGACGAACCGATTTTCCGCGCATTGCTGACGCCTCACCGGTCGCTTGGCCGCAAGGGCCTGATGGTGCTGTCGGGGGTCGTGGTGGCCGGCTGCATGGTTTCGGGCATTTTTTTTCTGGCGCTCGGTGCATGGCCGGTATTCGGGTTCTTCGGGCTCGATATCGTGCTGATGCTCGGCGCCTTGTGGCTCAACCAGCGGGCGGCGCGTGCCCACGAAATCGTCTCGGTCTCGCGTACCCGTCTGGATATCGACCAGATCGCACCGTCCGGCAAGGCCAAACACCATCAATTCAACCCGTTCGGCACGCGGTTCGCCGTGTCGCGGCATTCGGAAATCGGGATCACCGCGATGAGGGTGCTTGGCAGCGGACGCAGCGTAACCATCGGGTCATTTCTCAACCCGGACGACCGGGAAAGTTTTGCAGCAGCCTTCGGTCAGGCGCTGGCAACCGCACGGCGCTAGCCATGCGCAAGAATCGGGTGGCGGCAATCGCCCCAAGTGTTGATAGTGGGTGCAACGGAGACACAAAACCATGACCGCTGCAAACGCAATACTGCAAACCGAAATCACGCCCGAAGGGTCCGACTACGAGATCGTGCGCCAGGTGATCGAGCGCATCAGCGAAGACTATCGCGCACAGCCTTCCCTGGAAGAACTTGCAGCAGGTGTCGGCGAGACACCGACCGGCCTTCAGAAACTGTTTACCCGCTGGGCGGGCCTCAGCCCGAAAGGTTTCCTGCAGGCTGTTACTCTGGACCACGCACAAAAGCTTCTGCGCGAAGGCGCGCCGCTATTGGAAACGGCGCTCGATGTCGGCATGTCCGGACCCGGCCGCCTGCACGACCTGTTCGTCACCCATCACGCCATGTCGCCGGGCGCCTACAAGAGCCGCGGCGCCGGTCTTGAAATACGCTACGGCTATCACATCTCGCCATTCGGCATAGCCCTGGTCATGGTCACCGATCGCGGCCTTGCCGGGCTTGCCTTTTGTGACCCCGGCGAGGAGGCTGCATCGTTTGCGGACATGTCCGGGCGATGGCCGAATGCGGACTATGTCGAGGACATGGCGGCGACTGCGCCGTTTGCGGCGCGGATCTTCGATCCGGCACGCTGGCGGGAAAGCGAACCATTGAAAGTCGTGATGATCGGCACCGATTTCCAGGTGCGTGTCTGGCAGGCGCTACTCGACATTCCGATGGGCACGGCCCGGGCCTATTCCGACATCGCCCGCGAGATCGGTGCTCCGAAGGCATCACGTGCCGTGGGCGCCGCTATCGGCGCCAATCCGATGTCCTTTGTCGTGCCGTGCCATCGTGCCGTGGGCAAATCGGGGGCCCTTACCGGTTATCACTGGGGCCTGACCCGCAAACGTGCGATTCTGGGCTGGGAGGCGGGTCAGATCGTTTGAGCGATGCGCGCGAGCTTGTCGGGATTGCGGACGATATAAAACGCAGCGATCTTGCGCTCATCATCAAGTTTGAAAGCGATCGTTTGCATCAGGTTGCCATTATGGAAAGCTATCAGCCCCGGCTCACCATTGATTTCTGCATGCCTGGTTTTGATCGCGTGCTTCTCAAAACCCTTGATGAGACCCATAAACAGACGCACAACTGGATCGCGTCCACGTACGACATTAAGCGCGGCAATGACCTTGCCGCCGCCGTCCGACACGAACTCGACATGTTCGGAAAGCAGGGCTCTTAGCGGCCCGTCGTCGCCATGTTCACTTGCGGCCCGGAATGCCGATTCCAACCGGGCAAGATCGCCCGTTTGAGGCTTGAATTTCGGCTTTGCTTCCAGCAATGCCTTACGTGCACGTTCTGCCTGCTTGCGGACTGCCGCGGCGCTCGAACCAGTGACGGACGCGACTTCGTCGAAGGGCAACTCATAGATATCATGCAAAAAGAACGCGGCACGTTCGTTGGGTGTCAGCGATTCCAGACAGCGCATGACCGCATAGGACAAGTCGAGAGAGGCATCGGATTGCTCCGTTGCAAGTACATCGGCAGACCCTAGGAGGGGTTCCGGCAACCACGGCCCGACATAGGTTTCGCGGCGGTGGCTTGCAGATTTCAACCGGTCGAGCGCCAGCCTTGTAACGATGGTGCAGAGGTAGCGTGCCGGGTCCCGGACTTCCGTTGCCCCGGAAAACCTGATCCAGGCTTCCTGCAGAACGTCTTCGGAGTCGCTCGCTGTCTCGAGATAGCGATAGGCAAGGCGAAACAGCCTTGGCCGTTCGGTCAAATAGGCATCAAGCCTGGCGCTCTCATTCATGCAGTCAGTTCCAATTGCCGCAGGATAGGCTCGCAGGCGTTTCCATGGCCGAAGCCACGCTTGAACACAGGGAAAAACTGGCCCGAACAGACCGCGGCCGCCATGCTTGCAAGGCCCCTCTTGCCGTACATCTTCCTAATCTTGCTGATCACCTCGGCCAGGTCCGGCGAGTTATTAACAACCGCGTCTGCATAGTCTGCGCCCAACGCTGCATCGGCATCGGTGGAGTTGCCTGTCAGGATATCACGAATGAGTGTTGTTTCCATACCGCTTTGCCGGGCCATGGTGATTACAAGACGCAGACAGGAGCCACAATCGGCATGCATTGTCGAGCGCAGTTTTGCTGCCCAAAACGCCCTTTCCGGTGCTTTGGCAGGCTGAGAGAAAAACGGCATGGCAAAAACAAACCTTCGGAATGCCCGGGCGTCGACGCTGGCAAGCTCGTGCATATAGCTGACGTCATAGTCGTATTCGCGCCCTACGGCTGCGATCTTTCGTTTCAGAAATGCAGTCAACATCATTGATCTCCCTGCGTTGCCGCCCGCAAAGCCTGCAGCGCCAAAACGGCCGGCAGCAGGCCCGGAACGAGGATTGTGAGCGTGTCACGGCCAATTGCGATTGCACCGTGTGCGCCATGAAAGAACTCCACCACGTGCAGCAAGGAATGACCCCCGAGGAAGATCGCCGGCGCGGCAAGGAAGCCTGCCGCAATCGCCCCGCGCCGGTTCGTTGCCAGCGCCAGGCCGATCGCACTTGCAAGAAAGGCAATGGCGACATCTGCCACAAAATGGCTGTTGTAAGGCCCTGTTTCCACCACACCGGGCACCAGTTCGTACCATCGGGCAGGCATCATGAGCATGAAAAACCCGTTGATGGCGTGCCAGACCGAAAGAACAATCGTCAGGATCTTGTACATGTGTTTCACCTCTCGAAACAAAGACGAGACAGGCCGCTGGAATGTGACAGGAAAAATGCATGGGCACAAAGATAGTTGCCGCTTCTGCCCGGAGTTTTGGCAATCCGCGATCGCAATGGCTAGCAGCTGTCCGGCGACTGATTTTACCATGCCGTACGAGCATAGTTGCAAAATGCGCGGCGCTCGGCTTTTCTTTGAGGAATGATAACCGTTGTCGGCTCCATCAATCTCGACCTGATCTCGCATGCAGCGCGTCTGCCCGGCCCAGGCGAAACCGTGACCGGCGAGACTTTCCATTCGGCACCGGGCGGCAAGGGGGCCAACCAGGCGCTGGCAGCGGCCCGCGCCGGTGCGCCCGTGCGACTGGTCGGTGCTGTCGGGCGTGATGCCCTGGCTACCGAGGCACTGCGTCTTCTAAAAAAAGGTGGTGTTGACCTGGCAAAGGTCAAAGAAACCGATACACCAA
>JAHEGF010000249.1 GCA_024645155.1 Phyllobacteriaceae bacterium
TGAAAGACTGGCGCCGCATGGCATCACGAAACAACCGCTGTGCGCATACCTTCATGCCGGCAATCTCAATTACAAAGACCGTCACATTACGGGTCGATCAATGAGTCCTGACCCTGGACGGTAATTCCCAATATTTGGGAATGTTTTGATAAATCAGACTATTACGGTGGCATTCAACGGGGAAAATCCGGATTCTTTCCGGTTACTCTGGATTTTTTACAGAGAATGGCGCATTTTTACTTTGCCAATAAAAATGATCCGGCTCTCGCAAGTCTGGACAAACCGGCAGGGAGAATAACACAAACCGGCAGGGAGAATAACAATGCAAAAATCATTGCATTTTCTAGCAGGCTTGTTGGCAATGGGAATTACCGGATTTGCCGGTGCCAACGAAATTCCAGGTGCGCAGTCAACAATGCGCGGTTCAGAGGTCCGGATTGCATTGGGCAATGACTATTCTGGCGTTACCCTCTCAATATCGGGACCGAACGGCTTTTATGCCAAGACATTCTCTAAAGGCAGTTCGGCATCGATCGATCTTATTCGCGCCGGAGCCAGGGAAAGCGGTCTGTATACCTACGAATTGACTGCGGCCTCGTCTGAAACCACGATCGACCCCAATCCCATGAACAACGGGCGCGGAAGCGCCGATGCCGGTGCGACGAAAGTACCGGTCATGCTGAGCGGCAGTTTCTATGCCGAAGGCGGATTGATCGACGACAAGGCCAGCCAGGCTGAAGAAAAAAACTGATTACAGATGGGAGGAATCATTGCCATGAATACCTCAAGAAAACTACTTGCCGGTACCGCCACAGTGGCGTTGGCGTTCAATACCGTTTTGGCGTTTGAAGCCCGGGCGGCAGGACCGAACTTCACAACCAACGTGATTATCGAAGGCAGCCTTTGCGTGGGTTTCGACTGTGCTCCGGGCATAGCCTTCGGTTTCGATACGATAATCCTGAAGGAAAACAATCTGCGCGTCTTTTACGACGACACCAGTGTGGCGGCGTCATTTCCGCGCAATGACTGGCGCGTCAGGGTCAATGACAGCGCCAATGGCGGAGGCAGCTACTACGCCATCGAAGATGCCACGGCGGGCAGGACGCCTTTCCGGGTTGATGCCGGCGCCCGCAACAATGCGCTTTACGTCGACAGCCAGGGTGACATTGGTATCGGCACTTCGACGCCGGCAGTAGATATCGACATCAAAACCGGCAACACGCCGACCGTGCGTCTGCAGCAGGATGGCTCCTCCGGCTTCGCCCCGCAAACATGGGACCTTGCCGGTAACGAGACGAGCTTTTTCATTCGCGATGCGACCAACGGCAGCACGCTTCCGTTCCGGATCTTTCCAAGTGCGCCGTCCAGCAGCCTGATTATCGAAGGCACGACGGGCGATGTCGGTATCGGCACGAATTCACCATCGGGCAAACTGCATACGTCCGGTAGCGGCACGCAACTGGTCTATTTTGAAAGCTCCAACGAGGGGGCGGTGCAGATCCGCATGGTGACGGACAGCACCAACCGCCGGTTCCTTGCGAGAAATGGTGCCGATACTGCCACGATGTCGCAAATCATTTTCGGTGACAATGAAATCAAACTCGCCGGTGCGACGGATACCGGTGGCAACCTGTGGGCGACCATCAATGCCAGCGGAATTGTCACACAGGGACCAACGTGTAACCCCGGTCCGTGCGATGGCGTGTTTGATCCGGATGTCTATGAAATAGAATCGATCGAACAACACGCTGATTACATGTGGAAAAACAAGCATCTGTGGGCTGTCGGACCAACTACGCCGGACACGCCTTTCAATGTGACGGAAAAAACCGCCGGAATATTGCATGAGCTGGAAAAGGCCCATGTCTATATCGCCCAATTGAACGACGAGAAGAAGGCGATCCAGTCGAAAGTCAGAGCGCTGGAAAGCCGGCTCAACGAGCTGGAGGCAGTTCGTACCCGCTAGGAGCGCCGGTCTTGAGCTGCCCTCGCGGCAACCAGGTTCGGATTACCGGACGAAATTATCCGGCGCATATTAAGGTGCGCCGGAACCGGTATCCGGCGCTCAGGCCGATGTTGCCAGGGATGCCGCCTTTGCGGCAAGTTTCGTGATCTGGTCCCATTTGCCGTCGGCGACGAGTTCGTCGGGCGCTACCCACGATCCGCCGACA
Source organism: Phyllobacteriaceae bacterium (assembly GCA_024645155.1). Lineage (GTDB taxonomy): Bacteria > Pseudomonadota > Alphaproteobacteria > Rhizobiales > Rhizobiaceae > JAHEGF01. The sequence continues at coordinate 2,172 of JAHEGF010000249.1, forward strand.
CAGATCACGTTCGACAGTGCCAGGTAGTCCACAACGTTTTTCGGGCCGATGCCGCCGGTCGGGCAAAAGCGGATACCGGCAAATGGTGATACCAGCGCCTTGAGAAACTCGGCGCCACCGGCCTGTTCGGCCGGAAAGAATTTCAGCACCGAATAGCCTTCCTCGCGCGCGGCCATGATCTCGCTTGGCGTTACGGCGCCCGGGAGCAACGGAACTTCCACGGTTCGCGCCGCGTCGAGCAATTCCTGCGTTGTTCCGGGGCTGACGATGAAGCCGGAACCGGCAGATGCGGCCTGATCGTATTGCCGCATGTTCAGCACCGTGCCTGCGCCGACCGTTGCACCGTCGACCTCGTTTGCGACAAGGCGGATGGCATCAATTGCGTCCGGTGTACGCAAGGTGATTTCAACGGCGGGCAATCCGCCTTTCACAAGCGCGGTTGCGAGCGGCACGGCATCTGCGAGACGGTTGATTTTCAGTACCGGAATGACCGGTTGACCTTGAAGAACCGGTAACAACCGGTCGATTTTCTGTGGCATCGGTATTCTCCGGAGCAGGATGCGATGCTCTAGCAATATTACTGGCCAAAGTCCATGTCATCGGGTATTAACCGACGGGTTCAGCGAGGGTGTCCGGGATCAAATATCCGCCGCAAAATGGCAAGAAATCCCTTTGCGAGGCCGGAGAAAGATAGCGGCGAATTGAAGTTCCCGCGCAATTTTTCCAGGGTTTCCTGAGTTACCACTCCGGTGGGATTGAGGCCGGTGTCGCGTTGGAACCGGCTGACAGCCTGTGCAGTCAGGCGGCCGAACTGACCATCAGGCCTGAGTGGATATCCAAGCGCACTGAGCATTCGCTGGAGATCTTCGACTGCGGGGCCGCGTGCACCAGGGCGCAGCGTTGCATCACCGCTTTCGCCGGTCCCGCCGGTTTGGGAAGCCTTTCTGTGTCGGGCATAGGCCCGCGCGATTCGCGTGTGATAGCGAAACTTTCGGTATCCGGGGCCGTTATAGCCCCTGGCAAATGCGTGCCAGTCATGGTTCCGGATCGATTCTGACAATCCCGCCTTTTCGATGTAGCGGAGCATCAGCGCGACCTGGCCGGCAGCACCGCTGCGTGCTTCTTCGACGAGCGCACCGATGCTACTGTAACCCAGCCACGCCCAGTGGGCGCCCATTACCTGTCCAAGACCCCATGAAGTCGATTCATAGGCCGCCTTGCGGTCAATCTTGGCTGCGCGTTCAAGCATTCTCCACCGGCCTGCCTGCGTTTTCGGATTGGCAATGGCGCCGGCATCTGGCGAGGCAAGACCCTCGCGGCGGGCCGTTTCGCGTTTGTGAGCAGTCAAACGCCGGTCGAAATAATGCCCCTCGAACCGGATGACAGGTTCAAGCCTTGTTCCAATGCGCGCGAATACGCGGCCGCCGCTTTCCACCTCGCAGACCGCAAGCAGGGCGGATGGTTCAATCCGGGCACGGACGGCCATTTCGGCAATGATTTTCTGAACGTTCCCGTCGAGCACAGCCAACTCCCCGCATTCACACGGCACATCATCGCCGCGCTGGTTGAAGCGGGGACAAGAACGGACCGAAAGGGCTGCCATTTTTGTGAAAACCATGAAACAGGGCCACAAATGCCACGAAAAACTTGATGAAAGGCGCGCGCGGCGTTAGCGAGAGGCATGAAATCATCCACGTCAAAAAAGCCTGTCCGTGTTGCCGCGCTTTACAAGTTCTTTCCGCTCGCCGATCCGCATGCGTGGCGCGCTGATCTGCTGGCATTTTGCCAGGAGCATGGGATCAGGGGCACTTTGATCCTTGCCACGGAGGGAATAAACGGAACCGTTGCCGGGCCGGAAGAGGCGATTGCGGAACTCGTGGAAAAAATCTGCGCGGTGGCCGGGCGCCAGGGTATGGAACTGAAATTCAGTGACGCATCCGAAATGCCGTTTTACCGGGCAAAGATCCGCGTCAAGGATGAAATCGTCACACTCGGCGCAGGCCCGGTCGATCCGCTTAACGATGCCGGCACCTATGTCAGTGCCGAGGACTGGAACGCGCTGATCTGTGACCCTGAGACCATCGTTGTCGATACCCGCAACGACTACGAGGTGGAGATCGGGACTTTTCGCGGTGCGGTCTCGCCGGATACCAAAAGTTTTCGCGAATTCCCGCAATGGGTAAAGGACAATCATGACCGGCTGGCGGGCCGCAAGGTTGCGATGTTCTGTACCGGTGGTATCCGTTGCGAAAAAGCCACCGCCTACGTCCGCTCGCTCGGCATTGGCGATGTCTATCACCTGCACGGCGGCATTCTGCGCTATCTGGAAGATGTGCCCGCGCAAGATAGCCTCTGGGACGGTGAATGTTTTGTATTTGACGAGCGTGTGTCGGTTGTCGAGGGACTTGAGACCGGCAAGGCGCAGTTGTGCCGCGCATGCCGCCATCCGCTTAAACCCGAAGACCTTCAGTCACCGCATTTTCAACCGGGGGTATCGTGCCCCTATTGCCGTGACCAGCACAGTGAGGAAGACAGGCGCCGGTTTGCACAGCGCCAGCGGCAGGTGGAAATTGCCGAGCGGCGCGGTCTTCGCCACATCGGCAGTTGATACACCAAAGGGCAAATCGTGAAGGTGCTGCGACATTGCAAAGCGCGGTGAAAATGCCTAACTGCGCCGGTGACAGGCACACGTTGCGCAAATAATGAAACTGCTACCGGAGGATAAGATGTTCGATCCAAA
>JAHEGF010000250.1 GCA_024645155.1 Phyllobacteriaceae bacterium
ATCCGGTTTCCGGCCAGTTGATGCATTTTGCAGCGCCGTTACCTGCAGACATGACCAGGCTTGAACAGGTGTTACAGCAGCTTTAGAACGTCTACTCACGGTAATGTGCATCAAAATTTGCGACCTGACGTGTTTCTGACACGATAAGTGCCTATATAAAGACCATGTGTGCGCATTCGCGGCACAATCATTTGCTTTGCCGGGAGGCTTTTGCCTCCGTTTCGGGAAGCAATAAAGGAGGAGGTCTGTACATGGCCCAGTCACTACCGAGCATCACTTCCGGAGAGGGTGGCCTTTCGCGCTATCTCGAGGAAATCCGGCGTTTTCCAATGCTGGAGCCGCAGGAAGAATACATGCTTGCAAAACGCTACCATGAGCATGAGGACACCGAGGCGGCACACAAGCTGGTAACCAGCCATTTGCGCCTTGTTGCCAAGATCGCGATGGGTTATCGCGGCTATGGCCTGCCTATCGGCGAGGTCATTTCCGAAGGCAATGTCGGCCTGATGCAGGCGGTCAAGAAATTCGAGCCGGAACGCGGTTTCCGGCTGGCGACCTATGCGATGTGGTGGATCAAGGCATCAATCCAGGAGTATGTCCTGCGGTCATGGAGCCTGGTCAAACTTGGTACCACCGCCAACCAGAAACGCCTGTTTTTCAATCTTCGCAAGGTGAAGAACAAGATCCAGGCACTTGATTCGGGCGACCTGAATCATGAGCAGGTGACCGAAATCGCCAGACGGCTGAAAGTGACTCCGGAAGAAGTGGTGTCCATGGACCGGCGCTTGACTGGTGACACGTCGCTGAACGCGCCGATGCGCGCCGGTGAAGGTGAAACCGGCCAGTGGCAGGACTGGCTTGTTGATGACGCCGAAGACCAGGAAACCGTCCTGATCGAACAGGATGAACTCGACAATCGCCGCCAGCTGCTGACAGAAGCAATGGACGTTCTCAATGAGCGCGAGAAGCGGATTTTTCAGGCCCGCCGTTTATCCGAGGATTCAATTACGCTGGAAGAACTTTCCACGGAATTCGGGATCAGCCGCGAACGGGTCCGTCAGATCGAAGTTCGGGCATTTGAAAAGATTCAGGAGGCAGTCACCGCTGCCGCCAAAAAGCAGCAGCAGGCGCTGCGCGCAATCGACGCTTGACAGCCGGGAAAACCAGTCCAACTAGATCTCCGCCGCGTATTTCCGGCGCGGCGGCGTGACCGGTGGTCTGTTTTTCCACCACCGGCCAGCGACTGATATCCCCTCCCGCTGCCCGCTGTACTAGGGTTGGGACCGGTCCAATCACCAAAATTGTCAGGAGCGACTCCAAATGTCTGACTTGATGCCTCCCATCCCGCGGCAATCGGCGCCGGAATTGTCCGTGGATCTTGTTGGTGGCGGCCAATGGTCGCTGGACGGAACACCCCCGGCGGCATTTACTCTTCTTGTATTCTACCGCGGATGGCACTGTCCGATCTGCCGCAACCAGTTGCGCGACATGCAGTCGCGCCTGTTCGACTTTGAACGTCTGGGCGTTGAAGTGATTGCAATTTCCACCGATGTCGAAAAACGGGCTACCTCCACCAAGAAGGATTGGGGATTGGACCGGTTGACCATCGGATACGGCCTGGAACTGAAAAAAGCCCGGGAATGGGGTCTCTACATTTCCACCCATCGCGGCAAGACCTCGATCGGAGTGGACGAACCGGCAATGTTCAGCGAACCCGGCCTGTTTCTGGTCAAACCCGATCGCACGCTCTACTACGCGGCAATACAATCGGCGCCCTTCGCAAGACCCGCAACAGGCGACATCATCAAGGCAATCGAGTTTGTGCTTGATAACAATTACCCGGCGCGCGGGGAAGTGGTCGCGCTTTAACCGCTACCGGCGTCCTGCCAAGCCTTGAGCACTTCATTGAACACCCTTTCGCCGGGCAACCCTTTTTCCAATGTGAAAAGCGCCCTGCGTCCCGAAAGGTACGATACGGGGATATCGATCCAGCTTTGACGCCGCAACAAGGCAAGGTTGGTATCGACTGCCGCCTCGGCGTCGGTTAGCGCAACCAGGAAAAACTCGTCGGAAATCCGTGCCGGAACGCCCAGAAGCGGGCTACCGGTTGCCTGCTCCGATTCCTTCATCGATATTCGGGTCATTTCAGCAATACCGCCACCGCCATAGCTTTCGGGCATCTGGAAATACAGTTCCACCAGATGGCTGGCAGGCAGCGTCTTGTCACCATTCCTGCGAATGGTGATGCTCATGGTGATACCCTTTTCAGGGATGGTCAGATCACCGCGGATAGCCGGTTCTTCGGGCAGGCCATCGCCTGGAGCTTCCTGAACAACCGACCACACCACGCCACCGCCGTCTGCCGTTCCCTGATCGCCTCCGGTTCCTTCCTCATATAAAAGAGCCTTCTGGCCGACCACCACTTGCTGCGGTTCGACGGGCTTGTCGGGTTCCGTTGCGGGCGGCTCCGTGGCAGTCTGCCCGCCTTCCGGAGCGGGCGCATCCGGTTGCACGGCGGTTGCCACCGAGCGCCCCTCGCCAACCGTTGGTTCGGCGTCTGCAGGTCCCGGATCAACCTCGATTCCATTCTCGGTCAGGCGTTGCGTAAACTTCGGCTTTTCCGCATCGGGTTCTTCAGTGACAGGTTCACTCTCTGTCTTTGCCTGTTCGGGTTTGGCGGCTTCCGGCTCCGTTTTCGATTCCCCGGCAGGTGCGTTCTCGGGCATCCGGGTTTCAAACAGGGCCTTCAAATCGATTCCGGTCATGTCCCGGACCAGGTCATTCTTGAACCACGCAGCGGCGGCCGCTCCGCCCAAAACCAGGAATAACAAAATCAGCCACAATCCAAGCCGGCTCTTTTTCTTCTTTTTGACCCTGCCCGGCAGTTCGGAATCGGTTTCTTCCGTCCGCTGGGACCCGTTGGCAACATCCGGATCGCTTGCTGATTTGCCGCCCTTTGCATCGGCACCGGCCTTTGGAGCAGCCAGAAGGCGATCCAGGTCGTCAAGCGGTTCTTCCGCAAGCGGTTCTTCGGCAACCGCATAGTCGGATTCGATTTCGGAAATGGCATCTTCCAGAGCCCGCATCTGCCGGTCGATCACTGCCTGCGCCGGCGCCGGCGAAATTGCCTCCAGTTTCTTTTTGATCGCCGCACGCGCCTTGTCGTAAACCCGCGCCCGCGTTTCGGGCGAGGTTTCACCCAAGCCGTCTAAAGTCTTTCGCAATACCGCCGTAAAATCAGCCATGTCTTGTCATTTGCCATTCTAGATTCAATCTCCGGCAAGGTAGAAGTACCCGCTGGTCCGGCCTTAAACTAGTCTTGAAAGGGATCGGTCACAAGTATTGTGTCATCGCGCTCGGGACTGGTGGATAAAAGGGCGACCGGAGCACCGATCAGCTCTTCGATATGACGGACATATTTGACCGCCTGAGCCGGCAGATCGGCCCACGATCGCGCACCGTATGTGGTTTCCTTCCAGCCTTCCAGTGTTTCGTAAACCGGTTCCACGCGTGCCTGCGCACCCTGGCTCGCAGGCAGGTAATCGATCAGTTCGCCATCCAGCATATAGCCGGTACAAACCTTTATTTCATCGAGACCGTCAAGCACGTCGAGCTTGGTTAAAGCAATGCCGGTGATGCCATTGATGGCGACGGCCTGGCGCACAAGCACCGTGTCAAACCATCCGCAACGGCGCTGCCGGCCGGTAACGGTTCCAAATTCGTGGCCACGTTCGCCCAGAAACTGGCCAACCTCGTTTATCTGTTCAGTCGGAAATGGCCCCTCGCCGACACGCGTTGTATAGGCTTTGGTGATCCCCAGAACATAACCAATGGCACCGGGGCCCATGCCGGAGCCTGCCGCCGCCTGACCCGCAACGACATTGGACGAGGTCACATACGGATAGGTGCCATGATCAATGTCAAGCAGTGTACCCTGTGCACCCTCAAACAATATGCGTTCACCGGCCCGGCGCTTGTCATCGAGTATCTTCCAGACCTTGTCGACAAACGGAAGGATTTCGTCCTTGACCGAGTTCAGTTCATCAAGGATCGCCGCATGCGAAACTTCAGGCTGGCCGAGGCCACGGCGCAGGGCATTGTGATGGGTCAACAGACGGTCGATCTTTGCCGGCAGGGATTCAGGATTGGCAAGATCCATGACCCGAACGGCCCGGCGGCCCACCTTGTCTTCATAGGCAGGCCCGATACCCCTGCGTGTCGTACCGATCCTGGTGCCGGAATTCGACGCCGCATCTTCGCGAATGCCATCAAGTTCCCGGTGAAGCGACAGGATCAGCGCCGTATTTTCTGCGATCTTGAGTGTTTCCGGCGTTACCGAAATGCCCTTTTCCTGCAAACGGGATACTTCCGCCACAAAGGCATGAGGATCGAAAACGACACCATTGCCTATGATTGATAGTTTGCCTTGGCGGACCACACCGGAAGGCAGCAGCGACAACTTGTAGGTTATTCCGTCAATAACCAATGTATGACCGGCATTGTGACCACCCTGAAAACGGACAACGACATCAGCGCGTTCCGACAACCAGTCGACAATCTTGCCTTTTCCCTCGTCGCCCCATTGTGAACCGACGACCACAACATTGGCCATGACAACCCCATATCCAGTCAACCGGAACGCCCGGTTTCCATAATCACAGGCTTCTATAACGAACGTCGCAAGGCGACGCGACAATTCTTTGTGCCTATCAACGGTCTTGCTGCAATTTCCACATGGCGTTTACATCCACCGGACAACCGCATAAGCCGTTGGCAATCATCGACCATGTCCGGAAAATGCAATGCCAAACTACAAGGCCTATCTGCTTCTCGCCCTGTGTACCCTTTTTTGGGGCGGCAACGCTGTCGCCGGCAAGCTTGCGGTCGGTCACATCTCGCCGATGCTGCT
>JAHEGF010000251.1 GCA_024645155.1 Phyllobacteriaceae bacterium
AAATCACATTCTCGGTGACACTCATGTCTCCTATCATACCGGTTGAGTGCCGGTCTTCGGGGATGCGGCCGATCCTTTGCGCCAACGCCTCACGCGCTGACCAGTTACGCATTTCCTCGCCGCGAATGCGGATTGTTCCGGCCGCCGGGCGCTGAGTTCCCGCTATAATTGCGGCGAGAGCGGCTTGGCCGTTGCCTGAGACACCGGCAAGTCCAGTAATCTCGCCCGCGCGGAGAGTGAGATCGATGCCGTTGAGGGGCGCACCTCCCGCCAGCCCGGTGGTCGAAACTCCCATCAGTTCAATGACGGTATCGCCCGGTGAATGCCTGACAACTTCCGGTTCCTTGATGGTTTCGCCGACCATAAGGGTGGCGAGTTCAGCACGGCTGGTTGCCGAGGTCGTTTTTTTCCCGACGATCTTACCGGAGCGAAGCACCAGCACCCGGTCGCTTACGGCCATTACCTCGTTAAGCTTGTGCGAAATGAATATGATCGACAGACCTCTTGCCACGAGTTTCTTCAACGTCGCGAATAACGCGTCGGTTTCAAGCGGGGTAAGGACGGCAGTGGGCTCGTCGAGTATGAGTATGCGAGCCTCCCGATAGAGCGCCTTTAGGATTTCGACACGCTGACGTTCTCCGACCGATAGGTCAGAAACAAGCGCATCCGCACGCACCGCAAGGCCGAAATCGTGCGACAATTCGCCAATGCGGCTGAGTGCCTTGTGGCGATCAAAACGGGGCGAGAATAGGCTTTGCGTGCCAAGTGCAATATTTTCGAGCACACTCATCTGGTCGGCAAGGGTGAAGTGTTGGTGCACCATGCCAATGCCCGCTGTGAGCGCTGCATTTGGGTCGCCCGGCGGCAACTGTTCGCCGAATACCTCGACAACACCCTCATCAGCCACGTAGTGGCCGAACAGAATGTTCATCAAGGTGGTTTTGCCGGCGCCATTCTCGCCCAACAGTGCGACTATCTCTCCGCGCTTCAACTCGACGGAAACAGACTGGTTGGCCGTCAGGGCCCCGAACTTTTTCGTGATGTTGGAGAGGCGGAGAACAATATCCGCCTCTGCGCCGTTTTCGGCGGACATCAACTCGATTTGGGCTCTTCGTCGTTAATCTCCACAATATAGCCCCCGGACTTGATTGCTGTTTCCTTCTCGGCGACTAGATCGAGCGCATCCTGAGGCACCTTCCCCTCGAACGTGCCTAGTGGTGCAAGAGTGCAGCCGCCTTCCTTCATGAAGGAATACACACCGTAGTTATCAGCCTTGAATTCGCCGGCTTTGACCTTGGCGATTGCCGCATCGAGAGTCGGCTCGAAATGCCAAAGTGCGGAGGCAACGACGGTGTTGGGGTAGTCGGTCTGGGTGTCGATCACATTGCCTATCGCCAGGATATCACGCTCCTTTGCAGCGTCTGAAACGCCAAAGCGTTCGGCATACATGATATCGGCTCCGGCATCGATTTGGGCGAATGCTGTTTCCTTGGCCTTTGGCGGATCAAACCAGGAGCCGATAAATGCGACCTGAAAGGTCGTGTCAGGTGCCTTTTCCCGTACGCCCGCCATGAAGGCGTGCATAAGCCGGTTAACCTCCGGAATCGGAAAGCCACCGACCATGCCGATATTCTTGGATTTGGTCATCGAGCCGGCAATGATGCCGGAAAGGTAGGAGGCGTCCTGTATGTAGTTGTCGAAGACAGCAAAATTTGGTGTATCGTCCATCGGCAGGAAGCTTGATCCCATCAGATAAGCCTTGTCGGGGTAGTCGCGGGCGACCTGGCGCGCGGCGTCTTCCACCGCGAAGACTTCACCGATGATCAGGTCGTGACCTGCCTCGGAATATTCACGCATGACGCGTTCGTAGTCGCTGTTGGACGTATTCTCGGAAAAAACATACTCAATGTCGCCGCGTTCGACTGCGGCGTTTGCGGCCTTGTGTATACGGCTGACCCATTGCTGTTCGACCGGAACGGTATAGATTGCGGCGACCTTCAGTTTTTCCTGAGCGCCGGCTTTGCCAACCAGGCCCGGCATCGCGAGGAGAGTTACTCCGGCCGCTGAAGTTTTGAGCAGCTGGCGACGCGTAGTGGCGAAGGTGTTATTGGACATCGAATGGTCTCCTGTGATGTTTGAAATCTGGTTTCGTGCCGCATTTTTGATCACACGGTAAATCTTGTTCAAAAAACTAACAAGTGGCCCGAGCTCGGAATTCCGATTTCGCGACGTGGCGAACGCCTGCTGACATGCACGGTCGACCATGTTGATCGATCGTGGCCAGGATCAAAGTCCTGGAACACTCTTCGACCGTTTCGACGTCGAATCGCCTTGCCAGACGTGAAACAGAATTGATTCAATTAGGTCAGGAAATTCTCTAGAGAATGCAATCCCAACGAAGAGGCGGTTTCGAGACCGCCAAGAAAATTCGTTTGTTGTCCAAACCGGCCCAAATTTTCGGGAACCAAGTCAGCTGCAGCGATCAGGTCAAGTGCCCATAACTGCTGGAAAAACTAACTCACACAACCCCGCGCTGCGACTAATGATTTTTCAACACTGCCGTCGCGCCTGCGAATGTAAACAAAGTTCACCATGTTGGATACGACACAGGCGTGATTTGGGATTATCGCAACCTGGTCACCAATAGCTGGATCCCAGCCGGAGTTCGCAAGATCGATTGTCCCATGTTCTTCGCTTAGACCAGATATCTGCGCTTTTGGCGCTTCCGGGATCAGGCCATATCCGTTCAGGCCAAAAAGATCAGATGTCAGGATTTTCGAACCGGCATCAATTATCGCCCGGGTTTCAGTCGGGCGGCTGACGACCGTCGCCTGGACGGTCAATGCACAATCGCCGATTGAACAGGCGCCAGCTAATACAAGGGACCGGTCATTGTAGATGTAGGTACCGGCACGATATTCCGTGGCTGTCGGAACCTCACCGGCGCTGCGAAGATTTGGGGTGCCGCCGATACTGATAACCGGACACGGCAGACCGGCTTTCTCAAGCAGGTTCTTCGCATTCTGCAACCATGCCTCTACCCGTTTCATGTCGTGTGCCGCGGGATATGTCATCAGTCCGTAAAAGGTCAAACCTGCTGACTGTTCGATCATTTGGGCAAGCTTCAGCGCGTCTTCCGGGTTCTGAACCCCGCACCTTCCATGTCCTGTGTCACATTCCACCAGCACCTTCAGTGGTTTGCCGCTTTCCGAAAATGTTGCCGATAGGCCGTCTACGACGATCTCATTGTCTGCAGACACCGTCAGGTCGCAACGGCTGGCAAGGTGTCGAAGGCGCGCCAGTTTTTCCCTGCCCAGGATGTTGTAGGTAATCAGGATATCGCCAATCCCGGCATCGGCCATTATTTCGGCCTCGCCGATCTTTTGACATGTAATTCCTGCAGCGCCGGCGGCAACCTGCCGTTTGGCCAACCATGGAAGCTTGTGCGTTTTGATATGCGGTCGAAGTTTAAGGCCAATGCCGTCCAAAAAACCTTGTGTCCGCAGTATATTTCGTTCGACGACAACGCGGTCAATCAGCACCGCCGGAGTATCGAGGTTTGTATTCATGACATCCGCATCCCTTTCGCTCACGCACGATTGGCCAGCGCTTGCTCATAGCGGTGGGAAATGATTTCTATCACGTTCCCGAACGGGTCTTCGCAATAACAGACATGGATCCCTTCACCGGGGAAAAGCTCCCAGATATCCGAGCGCTTCAATCCACCATTAGCCTCGATTTCTGCCACTTTTGCCGGAACATCCGGCGCGGTTATCGCGATGTGAAAGAAACCGTTTTTCCAGTATTCCATTGTATCGGCGCGGCGTTCAGGTGCTGGGCCGATGAACTCGAACAGTTCAAATCCCGAGCCGTCGCCAGTGACCATGTGCGCGATCTTCATGCCGCGATACCGGTCACCGCAGATATTGGAAGAAAGATTTCCAAAATGAGATCCGTCCGGCAACACTTCCGCCGGCTCCGCAATCAACGTAAAGCCAAACAGTTTCTGGTACCACGCAATCGCTGCATTGATGTCGGGTACTGAAACGCCAACATGATTGAAACAGTGGGCTGGTTGTTCGGCCATTGCAGATTTCCTCGTGGTATTCAATAGATTAAAGATAAACGACCTGGCCGGTTGCGGCGGACTGCTCCGCAGCAAGAGTAGCTTCCAAAGCTGCCATAGAGTCTTCGGGTGTCGTGATCGTTGGCGGAGATCCTGTAACGCAACAATTGGCGAAATAGGCCAGTTCGTCTCTTAGTGCACCGGCTGTCATGCCATGGATCTGTGGCCAGTAGGTTGTATCCGGGCTGCGAAATCCGTCCTTGGTGCAAAAGCCGATATTTGGGAACGTATCCTGTACGTGCACGAACCCTTCTGATCCGATAATGCTCATACGTTCGTCAATGTCGAAAGGTGTCTTTTCAGGCATGCACCACACGGTTTCGAGGATAGCTGTTGCGCCATTGTCGAACCGGTACATTGTCTGGCCGATATCGGGATACTTCTTTCCGCGCAGATCGACGGTTTGCGCGTAGGCACTGACTACTTTTGCACCGGTAAACCAGAGCATCAGGTCCGTGTCATGGATGGCATCTCCGACGATAGGGCCAATTTTGTTGAGAATCTCCGGTGTCCAAGCTGCCGGAATGTTGCGTCTGGAATTCAGGCTGAGGATTTTACCGATGGCGCCGGATGCGATCTGCTCCTTTGCGGCCGCATATCTAGGGTTGAACCGGCAGATGTGACCGATCATTAGATGACCGGCGGATTTAATGGCGGCATCGCAGATTTTCTGGCAATCGGCGACAGTATGGGCCATCGGCTTTTCAAGAAATACATGTTTGCCTGCTTGCAGTGCGGCAATGGTAGGATCAGTGTGCTGATCCCACATGGTTACGACA
>JAHEGF010000252.1:0-1010 GCA_024645155.1 Phyllobacteriaceae bacterium
GTGGCGCGACCGGCTGTCTGTTGCGTCAGCCAATGCGGCCCTGCAAATGGCGCAACTTCACGGACTGCCCGACATTGTGTGCAGGGTTTTGGCCGGGCGCGGCGTGGCAGCAGAAGCCGCTGAGCGTTTTCTCAATCCCACGATTCGCGACCTGATGCCTGACCCCGCGAGCCTTACAGCGATGAAGGACGCCGCCGGAAGGATCGCCGACGCGATCGTAAAAGGCGAAATGATTGCAATACTCGGTGACTATGATGTCGACGGTGCCGCGTCTTCGGCGCTCCTGTCGCGTTATCTCGGCCATTTTGGCCTTTCTGCGGAAATATACATTCCGGACCGCGTATTTGAAGGTTACGGACCCAATGATACTGCGATGCGCGGGCTGGTGGACCGCGGCGCGACGCTGGTCGTCACCGTGGACTGCGGAACCAACAGCGCGGGACCGGTCGCAGCGGCTACGGAAGCGGGCGCCGACGTTGTTGTCCTTGATCATCACCAGGTTGGCGGTTCGCTGCCGGATTGCGTTGCGGTTGTCAATCCGAACCGCGAGGACGATTTGTCCGGGCAGGGGCATCTGTGCGCTGCAGGTGTTGTCTTTTTGACGCTGGCAGCAGTCAGCGCGGAACTGCGCCGCCGCAATCATCCGCACGCACTGCCGGACCTCCTGCTGTTTCTCGATCTGGTCGGACTGGCGACTGTGTGTGATGTCGTGCCGCTTGCCGGTATCAACCGCGCCTTTGTCACCAAGGGGTTGGCGACCGCCAGACTGCGCAAGAATGCCGGACTTGCCGCGCTTGCCGATGCCGCGCGGATTGGCGAACCGCTGGCCCCATTCCATCTCGGTTTCGTACTCGGACCGCGTATCAATGCGGGCGGACGGATCGGCAATGCCGCGCTCGGCGCCCGGCTGCTCGGTCTCGATGACCCACTGGAGGCTGCAGAAATCGCGCTGGAACTCGATCGCCTCAACAAGGAACGTCAGACGATGGAGCATGAGATGCTCGAAACCG
>JAHEGF010000252.1:1020-4902 GCA_024645155.1 Phyllobacteriaceae bacterium
TCAGCGAAGCGACCGGCGAACTTTCCGACGATTCCGGGCCGGCTGTAATCGTGACCGCAAACGACAGCTGGCATCCCGGCATTGTCGGCCTGATCGCGGCGCGCCTGAAAGAAAAGTCGCGGCGGCCGGCGTTTGCGATTGCCTTTGACAGCAATGGAATAGGTACTGGCTCCGGACGTTCCATTGCCGGCGTTGATCTGGGGCGGCTGGTACGTGGCGCCGTTGAAAGCGGTATTGCGATCAAGGGCGGCGGTCACACGATGGCTGCGGGTATTACCCTGGAAAAACAGAAGCTTGGCGAGTTGCGGGCGTATTTCGAAGAATACGCGCAGGATGATGTCGCCAATGCGCGTTCCGGTGAGAGCCTGTCTGTCGATGCGGCATTGTCGGCCGACGGGGCGACACTGGAGCTTCTCGATCTGCTGGAAAAGGCGGGCCCTTATGGAGCCGGGCACCCGGAACCGCTATTCGTTCTGCCGCGCCACCTGGTTGCATCGGTCCGGCCGGTCGGGCGGGATCATCTGAAGATTGGTCTTCGATCGCAAACCGGAAAAACACTGGATGCCATCGCCTTTCGCGCGGTCAACACGCCCCTTGGTGACATGATCAGCGGGCATCAAAAGCGGGAGCTTCATGTCGCAGGCCACCTGTCGGCCAACCATTGGAACGGCCGAATGACAGCACAGTTGCGGGTCGTTGATGCGGCAGCGGTGAAATAGCTACCCGAAAACGGCTTGGATACGCAGCAGTTCAGGCAACTGGGCCTTGGTTGCCTCATACCCGAGCCTGATTGCCTCTTCGGCGCGATGAAACTCGGTCAGGCCGATGTGTCCGAGTTTCGGATGCAGGGCCAGGTCCGGCGGATCGCCGGCGAGGCGCGCACGCGAAATGCGATCCTGGATGATGTTAAAGGCTTCGACCATGACACCGGTAATGCCGAGGCGTGTTTCGCGCATTTTTATCTCTGAACGGTCGGTGTCTGCGGATTCATCACTGGTGATCCGGGTCAGTTTGCTGTCGCCGTCGCCAGCGCTGTGCTTGATTACGGAAGCGCGGCCGTAGAGGTCGTAATGCAGGTTGACCGCGACCACCAGGGGCTGTTCGTAAGCGCGGCATACCGATACGGGCACGGGATTCACCAATGCGCCATCGACGAGCATCCGATTATTGCACTTGACCGGTTCGAACACGCCCGGCAACGCATATGACGCCCGCATTGCGTTGATCAGCGAGCCGGAATGAAGCCAGATTTCATGGCCGGTGCGGATTTCAGAGGCGACGCAGACAAACGGTTTTTCGAGATCGTCAAAGGTCCAGTTTTCGAGATGTTCGCGCATCCGGTTGGTAAGTTTCAGCCCGCCAAGCAAGCCGTTTCCACCGATCGAAAAATCAAGAAGCCCGAATATCCGGCGTTTTGTCAACGAACGGGCAAATTCTTCCAGTTCGTCCAGCTTGCCGGCAAGGTAACACCCCCCGACCAGCGCTCCAATCGACGTTCCGGCGATCATGTCTACCTGGACACCTGCCTCGTCAAGGGCCCGCAATACACCGATGTGGGCCCAGCCGCGCGCGGCACCACCACCAAGAGCGAGTGCAATTCCGGTCTTTGGTTCGCGAGGAACTGGAGACGGTTCAGGCGGCGTGGGTTCAAACGGTGGTATTGGCTCGTCGATGAAGCCGTTCATTTCACCAGTGTTGTCCCGCCGCTGCCGGGATGCCCAATCGAGCATCGTTTTCTCCATTATCTGCAGACACCCTACAGAAAGAATGTATCAAAATGGTGAATATGGCGGATTGTGGACTGCAGGGGATTGATTTTCGTGATTCTTCTCGGGCTCTTTTCCGGATGATGATTTGTTCCGATCGGTTATTTCGAATGATCATGAATGGCGATGATCCAAAAGTGGATGGAATACGTACCCCTATGAATTAATCGGGGGTTTAGATGACGGACGGACATAAAACGAGAATTGCGATCATCGGGTCCGGGATTTCGGGATTGTCTGCGGCATGGCTGTTATCGCAAAAGCATGACGTAACCGTATTCGAAAAAGAAGGTTATCCGGGGGGGCATTCAAACACCAGGACCGTCGAATTGAGTTCAGGCTCCGTTCCGGTCGACACCGGTTTCATCGTTTACAACGAACGCAATTATCCAAATCTCACCGCGCTGTTTTCCCATCTGGATGTGCAGACAAACACATCGGAAATGTCGTTTTCCTTTTCCCTAGATCATGGCCGTTACGAATATAGTGGCGGCGGTTGGAACGGTTTGTTCGGTCAGCGGTCCAATGTGGTAAACATGAACCACTGGCGGATGCTAAAAGATATTCAGCGGTTTTTCAGCGAAGCACCAGCCCGGATCAACGAATACCCGCGTGATTTGCCGCTGGGGGCCTTCCTGCAGGCCGAAAACTACTCCCCGGCTTTCCTTGACGATCACATTCTACCCATGGCCGGCGCCATCTGGTCATCGCCGATCGAAACGATGCGCCTGTTCCCGGCGCGTTCCTTCATAGAGTTCTATGCCAATCACGGCTTGCTCCAGATCTATGACCGACCGCAGTGGAGAAGCGTTGCCGGGGGCGCCCGTGAATATGTAAGCCGACTGTTTGAAAGCGGAAATTTCTCCGTTTCCACCAATCGCCAGGTAACGGCTGTCCGGCGCAGCGGCGAACACGTTTACATTCATGAATTCAATGGACAGGTCCATCAATTCGACAATGTGGTTTTTGCCTGTCATGCCGATGCCGCATTGAACCTCATGTCCGACAGGGATGCCCTTGAACAGGAAATCCTGGGAAATTTTTCCTATAGTGACAATCGCGCTGTTTTGCACAGTGATGATCGCCATATGCCGCGCCGCAAGGGTATTTGGTCAAGCTGGAACTACCTCAGGGAAAGCGGGCTGCCAAAAGAGCGTTCGAGCGCATCGGTCAC
The DNA here is from genome assembly GCA_024645155.1 of Phyllobacteriaceae bacterium. Classification (GTDB taxonomy): domain Bacteria; phylum Pseudomonadota; class Alphaproteobacteria; order Rhizobiales; family Rhizobiaceae; genus JAHEGF01. Next base: position 3,961 of record JAHEGF010000252.1, read on the forward strand.
GTACTGGATGAATCGCCTACAGCGGCTCAATACGGATGAAAACCTGTTTGTGACCATAAATCCCAGTAAATCAATCAAGGCGGACATGGTTCATTACGAGGTCATGTACCGCCATCCGATACTGGATGGAAATGCAGTGGACGCGCAAACAAAGCTCTGGAAGCTGCAGGGGCGCAATCGAAGCTGGTTTTGTGGCAGTTATTTCGGCTACGGGTTCCACGAGGACGGGCTGCAAAGCGGCCTGGCAGTAGCGGAGCAACTGGGCGGACTGCGGCGGCCATGGAACGTGGAAAACGAATCCGGACGCATTCATCGCGATATCATGCCCGTTCTGGAGGCCGCGGAATGAGGTTTCGACCATCTATTCTTGTTGGCGAAGTGACCCACAAACGCCTTACGCCGCTGTTCCATTCTCTGAAATACCGCGTTTTTTCGATCCTCGTCGAGCTCGACGATATAGCGGCAATCGAACGCAATTGCCGCTTTTTCTCACACAACCGATGGAACTTGCTTTCGCTGTTCGACAAGGATCTGGCTGACGGGAAACAATCCGATCTGGCGGGTTATGCCAAAGGGCTTGTACGCCGCAATCTGGGTCTACACACGGTCAAAACCGTTTACCTGCTGACCTACCCGCGCGTGTTCGGCTATGTCTTCAACCCATTAAGTATCTATTTCTGTCTTGATGAAAAAGAGCAGGTGGTCGCCGCGATCTATGAGGTCAGCAACACATTTGGCGAGCGGACAAATTATGTGTGTGATGTCAAATCTGAAAAGGTCTCAGATGCCGAAAAAAAGATGGTTGTCTCGCCCTTCAACGGAAAATCTGGAACCTACAGTTTTCGAATTCAGGGTACAGACGATCAATTGACCGTCGGTGTTGCATTGCGTGCCGGCGGCTTGCCCGTAATCAAGACTTGGTTTCGTGCCTCCTATACCAGC
>JAHEGF010000045.1 GCA_024645155.1 Phyllobacteriaceae bacterium
ATGCGGAATATGAAGGGGAAGCAGTAATGGCGCAACGCTGGTTGATGACGGCTCAAAACGAACCGCTGTTGCTCGATGAATTCGAACCGGACGCGCCCGGCGATGGCGAGGTGGTGGTGGCAATTGCCGGCTGCGGTGTATGCCACACCGATCTCGGCTACTATTATGATGGCGTGCGGACAAATCACGCTCTTCCGCTGGCGCTCGGTCATGAAATCAGCGGGACGGTCGTCAAGGTCGGTCGTGATGCTGCCGATTGGATTGGCAGAACGGTTATTGTTCCTGCTGTCATCCCCTGTGGAACATGCGATGCATGTGTGCGTGGCAAAGGTACGATCTGCCCGAATCAAAAAATGCCCGGCAACGACATCCAGGGCGGATTTGCCAGCCATATCACGGTACCAGCACTCGGATTGTGCCCGGTTGACGTTGACCGGCTTGGGGCAGTCGGCCTGTCGCTGGCCGACGTTTCAGTCGTGGCAGATGCCGTTACAACGCCATATCAGGCGGTGGTTCAGGCAGGCGTTTCGCCGGGTGATCTCGTCGTGGTCAACGGCGTCGGTGGTGTCGGTGGGTACGCGGTTCAGATCGCAGCCGCAATGGGTGCAACGGTCGTTGCAATCGATGTAGTGCCAGAAAAGCTGAAGGCCGTTTCAGACAATGGCGCCGCCTTGACCCTCAATGCACGCGATTTCGATGCCCGGAGCCTAAAAAAGGAAATTTTCGCATTTGCCAAGGCCAACGGGTTGCGCACCACCGAGTGGATCATTTTCGAATGTTCGGGCACCGCGGCAGGCCAACTCGCTGCTTTTGGCCTACTCAATCATGGCGCGACGTTGTGCACCGTCGGCTTCACGATGGACAAGGTGGAAGTCCGGCTTTCAAACCTGATGGCATTTCACGCCCGTATTCTTGGCAACTGGGGCTGTCCGCCGGAACTGTATCCGGGCGCGCTTGATCTGGTCATGAGCGGCAAAGTGAAGATTGCCCCTTTTGTCGAGCAGCGCCCGCTTAGCGAAATCAACGACGTGTTCAAAGCCGTTCATGACGGCAAGTTTTCCCGCCGCGCAATTCTAGTGCCGGCGGCGACATAAGACATTCGCAGGAGAGGTTACAATGGACGCATCCGCCAGCAAGAAATTTGAGTTTCTGTCGCATGATCTGGTGCCGGATTCGGCACGGAAAGCGGTTTCCGGTGGCGTTTTGTACGAGAAGCGCCCGGCACGCCGCCCCGATGGTAGTGTCGCCGAGGGACTCTACAACGCCTGGATCATTCTCAACAATCCCGGCCAGTACAATTCCTACACCACCGATATGGTCAAGGCGGTCATACTGGGGTTCCGGGCCGCTTCAAACGCGCGCGACGTCAATGCGGTCGTCTTTTCTGCGGTTGGCGACAAGGCGTTTTGCACCGGCGGCAACACCAAGGAATACGCAGAATATTATGCCGGACGGCCCCAGGAATACCGGCAGTACATGCGGCTGTTCAACGATATGGTTTCCGCCATACTGGGCTGCGACAAGCCGGTAATTTGTCGCGTCAACGGCATGCGGATCGGCGGAGGCCAGGAAATCGGCATGGCCTGCGACTTCTCAGTCGCACACGATATGGCGCGCTTCGGACAGGCTGGCCCAAAGCACGGGTCCGCTGCAATCGGCGGATCGACGGATTTTCTGCCGGTCATGATCGGTTGTGAACAGGCGATGATTTCCGGCGTTCTTTGCGAGCCGTTTTCCGCCCACAAGGCGATGCGGCTCGGCATACTTACCGACGTTGTGCCGGCTTTGAAGGTCGATGGCAAATTCGTCGCCAACCCACTGGTCGAAACGCAGGCCATGGTCGATGAATACGGCAAGCTCATCCACGGGGAATTCAAGACCGGAGAAGCACAGTCGAAAGCAAAGAAAGTTGTTGCTGCCGGTGAAATGGACCTCAGTCTGCTTGACGAGAAGGTCGAGGAACTCTGCGCCAAACTTTTGATGACGTTCCCCGATTGCTCGACGAAATCGGTCGAGGAACTTCGCAAGCCGAAATTGAATGCCTGGAATATGAACAAGGAGAACTCGCGAGCCTGGCTGTCGCTCAACATGATGACCGAGGCGCGAACCGGTTTCCGCGCATTCAATGAGGGCAACAGGGAACATGGCCGGGAAGTCGATTTTGTCCGCCTGCGCCAGGAACTGGCAGCCGGGGCAAAGTGGCGCGAAGACTTCATCAACTCGATGATGCCCGGAGCCCAAAAATGACCGTGCCGCTGAAAGTCTGGCTTGATCGGGACGGCAGGCTACTGCGCATCCGGCTCGATCGGCCAAAAGCCAATATCATTGATGGGGAGATGATTGCGGCACTTGATACGGCACTCGCAGATCATCTCGACAATACCGGGCTGGCAGCCGTCATACTTGACGCATCCGGTCCGCATTTCAGCTTCGGCGCCAGCGTCGCCGAACACATGCCCGACCAATGCGCCGAAATGTTGAAGTCCCTGCATGGACTGGTAAGACGCATGTTGAACAGCCCGATACCGATCCTGGTGGCAATTCGGGGTCAGTGTCTTGGCGGCGGGCTGGAGGTAGCGGCGGCCGGACAGATGCTGATTGCAGCGCCTGATGCGAGTCTAGGCCAACCCGAAATGCAGCTTGGTGTATTTGCTCCCGCTGCGTCATGCTTGCTTCCAGAGCGCGTCGGCCAGTCGGTTGCCGAAGATCTGCTTTACAGCGGGCGCAGTGTTTCTGGGCAGGAAGCAGCTTCAATCGGGCTCGTCGATGCCGTCGCAGATGACCCGGAAGCCGCGGCGCTTGCCTATTTCGACGGCCACCTGGCCGACAAGAGCGCGAGTTCTTTGCGTATGGCGGTTCGTGCAGCGCGAACGACATTTGTCGAGCGTGTGACCGCAAAAATCAATGCTGTCGAGAAGCTCTATCTCGAAGAACTGATGTCAACCCGCGACGCGGTCGAAGGCCTTGAGGCTTTCGTCGCCAAGCGTCCAGCAAGGTGGGAGAACCGATGAAAACGCCGTCAACCAGTGAGATTGTCGCGCGCTGTCAGGACCTGTTTGAGGACCTGAACTTCACGGCGGCACGGGAGTGGAAAAAAGCGGAACCGGGCCGCAAGGTGATAGGTTACATGCCGGTCTATGTGCCGCGCGAGATCATCCACGCCGCCGGCATGCTGCCACTTGGTATCGTGGGTGGCGGTGACCAGCTCGAAGTCATCCACGGAGATGCTTATTACCAGAGCTATATCTGCCGGATACCGAGATCGACGATCGAGCTTGGTGTTTCGGGCCGCCTGGATTTCGTGGACGGGATGCTGTTCCCGTCGATCTGCGACGTCATCCGCAACCTGTCGGGAATGTGGAAAATGATGTTTCCGGGGGTCTATTCAAAATACTTCGATGTTCCCCAGACCTACGAAGATGAAATTGGCGGTACCTTCTACGAAGGGGAAATGCGCGAGTTCATGCACGATCTGGAAGGAATTGCCGGTCGCAAGATCACCGATGCGGATCTGAACAACTCGATCGAAGTCTATAATGAAAACCGCCGCTTGGTACGCAAGCTCTATGAAATGCGCGCCAAGACGCCCTGGCAGATTCCGGCAGCGGAAGCCTATCTCGTGTTGCGGGCCGGCCTGATATTGCCGGTCGAGGAACACACTCGGGTGATTGAACAGTACCTGGCTGCTGCGCTCAAGGAAGATAAACCGGTGCGCGACAATTGCCGCATAGCACTGACCGGAATGTTCTGTGAGCAGCCGCCGCTCAATCTGATCAAGTCGCTGGAACTTTCGGGGTGTTACGTTGTCGACGACGACCTTATGCTGGTGACCCGCTGGCTGATTGACGATGTGCCGACCGATGGCGATCCGCTACACAATCTGTCGCGGGCTTTCTTGCACCGGTCCGAAAGTACCGCAGCAAAATATGAACCGAATCTGGCCGAAAAAGGCCAATTCCTGGTGCGGGCCGTGCGGCGCACCGGGGCCGAGGGCGTCATTTTTGCCTCACCCAGTTTCTGTGATCCGGCGCTGCTCGACCGGCCGATGCTGCAGAACGTCCTGAAAAAGGCTGGAATTCCATACATCGCTTTCAAATATGCGGAGAATTCCGGTCAGATGCAGCCCATCCGCGAGCAAGCCGGAACCTTCGCCGATTCAATCAAGCTATGGAGTGCAGCATGAAGATCACCACAAGCAGGTCGCAAATGCCGACAGAGGTCCTCAAAGATGCTTCCATGGTGAAGCAGAAGGAAATGATGGCAAAGCATTACGACCGCCTCGCAAACGCGGAAGCCAATGGTGACAAGGTCGCCTCGACTTTCGTGCCCGGCAATCTCAACGAATTGATCATGTGTTTCGATCTGGTCAACAATCTGCCTGAAGTCAATGCCATACAAAGCGGGCTGCGCCGGCAAAGCGGCGCCTATGTCATGGAAGCCGAAAAGGCCGGCCATTCGGAAGACGTCTGCACCTATGTGAAATCAGACATCGGCATGATGGCCAAAGGGAATATCGGCCCAAATGGCAAAAAGCTGCCAAGTCCCGACGTGCTGCTGCTTTCGTACACGGGGTGCTTCACCTTCATGAAGTGGTTTGAACTTCTGCGCGAACAGTACGAGTGCGAAACCATATTTCTCCAGACGCCCTACATGGCGGACGGCAAAGTCACGGAAAACATGATCCAGTACATGGTCAAGCAGTTGAAGGAAGACGTCATCCCGAAGCTGGAAAAAGTCAGCGGAGTCAAGTTTGATATCGACCGGCTGCGTGAACATCTGGCGAAATCGGCGAAGGCAGAAGACGATCTCGTCTACATTCTGCAAAGTGCGAAGAACAAGCCATCGCCGATAGATGCCTATTTCGGCGGCATTTACTACATTGGTCCGATCTTCGGGGCGTTTCGTGGCACCGATGATGCCATCGACTATTATCGCTTCCTGCGCGAAGAAGTCGATCAGCGCATCGCTGCAGGTCTTGGGCCGGTAACGCCGGACGGACCCATGAGCGAGGAAAAATACCGGCTGATTGTCGAGGGACCGCCCAATTACACCAATTTCCGGCAATTCTGGAAAATGTTCTATGAGGAAGGTGCGGTAGTCGTTGCCTCCAGCTACACCAAGGTTGGCGGAACCTACGATTTCGGCTTCCGCCACGACCCGTCGCGGCCGCTTGAGACACTCGCGGAATACTGCCTCGGCGTCTACACAAACCGGTCTTTGCCAATGCGCGTCGAAATGCTGACCAATTACATGAACGAATACCAGGCTGACGGACTGCTGATCAACTCGATCAAGAGCTGCAACAGTTTTTCTGCCGGTCAGCTTCTGATCATGCGCGAGGTCGAAAAACGAACAGGCAAGCCTGCCGCATTCATTGAAACCGATTTGGTTGATCCGCGCTATTTCTCCGCAGCAAATGTCAAGAACCGCCTGGAAAGCTATTTCCAGATGGTCGAGCAGAAACGCAGCGGCGCCAGCAAAGGAGTAGCAGCATGAAGACCTTTGTTGGAATTGACCTGGGCTCGACGACCACCAAGGCTGTCCTGCTAGACGAAAATGAGCAGGTGCTGGGCCGGGGCATAACCAACTCGCGCTCGAATTACGACACGGCATGCCGTGTCGCCAACCAGGAGGCTGCAATCGACGCCCGTTTCTCCCTTTTCCGCCGCGAGTTTGGTATTGAAGAGGGGGGCGATGCCAAAGTCGAGGAATTTCTGGCAGCGCTTGAACGGGCGTTCAGGCTGGAGCAGTTCCTTGAGCAACTCGGCGATCTGGAGGAAACCTGCGTCGAACAGGTGACCGGGGCGCGTTTCGAAAAACTTGGCAACGGTGTCAAAAAGGCTCTAGCGGAGGTTTTTACCCGCTTGCGGGCAGAGGCGCCTGCGATGTTTGCACCGGACGCGGTTCGCAAGTCGGACTTCTTCCGCGATATCGCCGGTTCGCGTTACCTCGCCGTTGCCGAAGAAGTCGCCCGCGACGCCGGCATCCCTTATGACCTGCTTTTGAATGTCTACGACAAATCCATTATCGCGGTTGAAAACCGGCCTCCGTCCGGCCGCCTGAGCGACAAATTCAAAGCCGCGCTTGGGCGGGTGGCAAGCGAAGGAGTTGGCGTTGCCAGCGAGCTGCAGGGCAGGGTCGACCGAGCGCTCGACATCGGGCTGGAGGAAACCTACCTCGTCGGCACCGGTTACGGTCGGGTCACGCTACCGTTTTCGAAGGAACACATCCGCTCGGAGATTCTTTGCCACGGGCTCGGTGCACACATGATGTACCCGAAGACCCGAACGGTACTGGATATCGGCGGGCAGGACACAAAAGGCATTCAGGTTGATCCGCGCGGCATTGTCGAAAATTTCCAGATGAACGACCGCTGTGCAGCCGGTTGTGGCCGGTATCTCGGCTACATCGCTGACGAAATGAACATGGGTCTTCACGAACTGGGGCCCCTGGCGATGAAATCAGCCAAACCGGCGCGTATCAATTCCACTTGTACGGTTTTTGCGGGCGCAGAACTTCGTGACCGTCTGGCGCTGGGAGAGGCACGCGAAGATATTCTAGCGGGCCTGCACCGCGCAATTATTCTGCGCGCCATGTCGATACTGTCACGTTCGGGCGGCGTAGAGGACGAGTTCACGTTTACCGGCGGTGTTGCCAAAAACGAGGCCGCGGTGCGCGAGTTGAAAAAGCTGGTGAACGAAAACTACGGCGAAGTGACCATCAATATCGACCCGGATTCGATTTACACTGGCGCGCTTGGCGGAGCCGAATTCGCCCGCCGAGCCGCCGAGGGACGCATTGAAGGAGTGGAAACATGACAATTGCGGCTGGAATTGATGTTGGCACAGGTGCGGTCAAGGCCGTAATCATGCGAACTGACGGCGACAAGGAGGAATGGCTGGCCCGCTCGACACTGCGCATTCGTCAGCGCGACCCCATGGAACTGGCCGAGGAAGCGTTCAATCAGACGCTGGAGGATGCCGGACTGAGCCGCGAAGATCTGCACTATATCGCGACAACGGGCGAGGGGGAGGCGATACCGTTTCACACCGGGCACTTCTACTCGATGACTTCCCACGCCCGCGGCGCGATATACCTCGATCCAAGGGCAACGGCTGTTCTTGATTGTGGCGCCTTGCATGGGCGCGCTATCGTCACCGATGAACGCGGCAAGGTTCTGACCTACAAGATGACTAGCCAGTGTGCTTCGGGCTCAGGTCAGTTTCTGGAAAACATTGCGCGCTATCTTGGTATTGCGCAGGATGAAATTGGCAAGCTCTCAGTACAGGCGGACGATCCGGAGGTCGTTTCCAGCATTTGCGCCGTTCTTGCCGAAACCGATGTCATCAACATGGTTTCGCGGGGTATTACAGCGCCGAATATCCTGAAGGGCATCCATCTTTCGATGGCCAGCCGGCTCGCCCGGCTGCTAAAGTCGATCGGTGTCACCGACAATGTGGTTATGGTAACCGGCGGGCTGGCGCTTGATGGCGGTCTGGTCGCAGCGCTTGATGAGGAGCTTGCCAAGATGAAGGGCGTTCAGGCAGAGGTTACCAGTCACCCCGACTCCATTTATGCGGGCGCATTGGGTGCTGCATTATGGGGCGCATTCCGTTATGAAAAGCTCGCCGCATCCGGGCAGTTGCTAAAAGCGTCGTGAGAATAAGAGGAGATTTCAAATGGCACTGATGATTACCGATGCCTGTACAGCATGTGATGCCTGTGAGCCGGTATGTCCTAACGAAGCGATCAAGGAAGGCGATCCGATCTATGTGATCGATCCGATGAAATGCACAGAATGCGTTGGCGCGGAAGACGAACCGCAGTGCAAGCTGGTATGTCCGGAAGCTTGCATCGTGCCCAATCCCGACTGGGATGAAACCCCCGAAGAACTGCAGGACAAATTCGAACAGCTTAACGCCTAGACATCTCGGTTCGGTTTTGAAAGAAGTCGGAAGCCGCCAGGTTTCGGGCCTTATTGCGGCTCTCGAACTCGTTAGTTGCCCAAATTTCGTTTAAGAACGACACGCTGTGCCGGAACGAATCCGGTTTCATCGAGATAGTTGATCAGACCGACATCGTTCCAGTCCAATTCTGTGCGGATATGGTCAACGCGCAGCGTTGCGAGATTCGCAATCAATTGTGACATCAACGCTTGGCCGACACCGCGGTCGCGGTAGCCCGGGTCCACACCGATCGTGTCCATTACCGCTTCGGGACTGGTATGGCCAAACTCGCCATAGTCAACGCGGGCCATGATGAAACCTACAAGATGGTCGTCCAACTCTGCGACCAGCGAAATCCGCACGCCGGATTCCTGCATCGCCTCACGTTGTTTGCGCCGGTAATAGGCAGCCCGATCCAGGCCTGTGGCACGCCGGTCAATTGCGATTAGCGCATCAATGTCGCCAGCCGCCATCGACCGAACCGGGATGAGATCCCGCGACAGAGCGTCGAAATCATCCCCGTCCGGCGAACTGTAATCACGTTCAGCCGGTTCATCGGCAGCGACGGGTATGTTCGAATTGCTGGTTACGGGCACGATCTTTCTCCCAGATATTGTTTTGATTGTTACATGATTGGCTGTGCTGTCGAGCGCGTCAAAACGATGCGCGGCGCGACATCGAACCCGCTGGAGGCAAAGAAACGAAGCATGTCCTGATTGGACCACTCCACCTGGCTGGTCAGTTCACTCACACCTTTGTGGCGCAACACATTTTCGACGGCCTGCAACAGACGGTGGCCCGCGTTTTTTCCCTGATGTGCGGGATCGACACCAATGATATCCAGGGTAGCCCTTGCGCCGGGTTTTCCGAACTCTCCGTCCACCATTCTGGCAAAGGCGTAGCCTACAAGGTTTCCGGTGTCATGAAGACCGACATAGACAAAGTCCCGTGGGTCCTCGAGTGCAGCGGCAAGGCGCCTTTTAAAAAAATCGCGCCGGGATGTGCCGCTCAACGCCTTGTCAATTGCAACCACTGCATCAAGGTCGTCGGCGCAAAGCGGTGCAATCGCTCCGTCAGTACTGATTGCATTCTTGTTTTTCGTCATCATGTTCTCCCGGCGGCTAATGCGTACTTCCATAATTTTCGGACAACTTGAAATCCGTTTCTGAATCGAGGATTTCATCGAGAAGCGGTAGCAGGGCCATTTCCTCCTTCTGGATATGAGACAGCATACGTTCGATCAGTTCTGCTGCAATTTCCTTGAACTGCTGCCAGCTGTCATCGGTGAAATTCTCTATCAAAGCTGCCTTGGCCAGGTCGGATACCTGAACACCGAGTGGCAATATTGCTTTGTGCTCGTCGCGCAGATGGTTACCGATGTCCTCATCGCCTAATTCAGCGAGGCGGGTAAAAAGTTCGCTTTCCTCGAAAGCGAAATGGTCGCGCACTTCTTTTTGGATCGAAGTCGCCGCTTTTTCCAGTGTACTCCTTACCGTACTGTCATTGATGTCAGGCAGTTTGCGTTTCGCGGCCGCAATCATCGCCTCCAGGTTCTCGATCATGACCAGCGTTTCATGGTGATCTTCGTGCAGCAGTTGCGCTGTGCGTCGCGTAAATTCCATGATCGCGTTCCTTGTCGGCGAAGCCGTATTGTCTAAATCACTATTTAGGTACTATAATACGTATTTATGAAAACAACAAGAGGGCTGCGGCTGTGAAATTGAGTTTGAATAGGCAAACCGCGATCGTTACAGGCGGAGCACGGGGAATTGGCCTTGCGATTGCGACAGCGTTGAAAAATGCCGGCGCGGTGGTGCATGTCATCGACATGTCCGCCCCGGAAAACGGTGGTGATGAGGGATTTAATTACCACGCTGCCAACATTACTGATCCTGCTGCTATCTCGGCTGCACTCGAGAAAATAGAAAGACCGGTTTCGATACTGGTCAACAATGCCGGCATTACACGGGACAGGACGTTGAAAAAGATGAGCGATGAAGACTGGTCCCAGGTGATCGGCGTCAACCTGACCGGTACCTTCTATATGATGCGGGCGGTGGCCCCGCTGATGGAAGGAAGCGGAAGCATCGTCAATGTAACGTCGATAAACGGCTTGCGCGGGAAGGTTGGGCAGGCAAATTATTCGGCCTCCAAGGCTGGCCTGATCGGCCTGACAAAAGCTGCTGCGCGCGAACTTGGCCGCAAGGGCATCACGGTCAACGCTGTGGCGCCCGGCATGGTGATGACCGATATGGCACGTGGGTTGCCGCAGGAGATTCGCAATCGTGCGCTTGATGAGGCGGCGCTCAATGAACTTGCCGAACCCGAGGATATTGCTGCGGCTGTTGTATTCTTGGCATCTGCAGCGGGGCGAAAGATAACCGGGCAAGTCCTTCAGGTGGACGCCGGTCAGTATATCTAGGAAATACGGTTTCCCATCAGATCGCCGGTTTGCGGAGTTTGGCAACTATCAGAAATACGAATATGGCAAATGCCAGCGCGCCGGCAGTGCCGAGTGTTGCGCCGCCTCGTATCAGATTTGACGACCCGGCGATTATTCCAGCCGAGCAAACAAGTACAGCCCCACAATGGCATACGGCATGGATCTTCAATGGCAGATTTGCCGTCAGTTCGGAGAGCATGGCCGGCTTACCACCCTTTCCCGTCGCATGCATCGACGCCAGGAATGGTAAAATGCGCTGAAGCACGCCGGTGAGGAAAGTCAGCAACCAGCCCGCGATGAGCAGGAAACCAAACAATACGGATCCATTGGGAACGGCAAAGCCAAATGTCAGCGCCAATCCCAGCAGCAGGCAAATCACCAGCATTGCCCACGATGCTTTGATCATGACAAAGGATAGGCCGAGGCGCTTGCGCATGCCGCTTGAAAGCGCCCTGTACATGAGCCACAGATAGGCGGTCGTGGCTGCGAGTGCAAAGCAAACGGATAGCACTAGCAGCGTTGAATTGCCGCCAATGGCGCCGTATCCACCTAAAACCACTGCTGTTGAAGCGAGCCAGAACTGCGCCCACGCGATATTTGGTGGAAACGTGCGTGAAAGTGCAAACATTGGTATCAGGACGTGGCTGAACCCGAACGCCAACATGCCCATGAAACCGAATGCGGCGAGCACCATATGCGCCAGTGCGGTGGCGGAATGATCAGCAAGAAAACCGGAATCGAAATCTGCGATCAGTGCAAGTGCCAGAACAACAAAGACAAGCAACGACGCCAGAGCACCCCAGCCGTGAGCCGCAACCACCGCCATTGCGTTTTTGATACGTAGATTGAAACCTATGACCATGGCAAACAGGAGGAGACTGGCGGTAACAAGAACGGCTCCCCCGTGCATCAATGGTGTCGAGGCCGTTTCCATTCCATGAACAAGAACAAGGGTACCCGGTACCAAAAGCCAGAAACAGGCGCGTGCGGGCCAGATTCGTGCCAGCGGCCGCTGCGTTGCGACCGGAAGGAGCTGGAATGCTGCGCCCATTGCGGTCATTACAAATACGCCGAGCGTCAGCAGATGTATCGCGGCAAGCATAATGCCCGGACCGCCGGTAAACGCTGCGGCTTCGCTACCGGCGAGAACGAAATGCAGCCATGCCAAAATATGAAACAATGCAGCCGCTGCAAAGTAACGGAACGGAATCGAGGCCGGAAGGAGCCGGCTTTTTGCACCGCCGAGGAAAGTAGCCGCCAGTGCCATTACATTCTCGTCAGTAAAAGTCGGACTTCGTCAGCGTTATCGGTAACGACTTCATGAGCCCAGCCGCGTTCAGCAAGTTCCGGATAAAGAAACACCGGTTCCCGGTCTAGGTGGACAATCACGTGGTCGTCAATGTCCGGCTGTTCGATGAGCGAGAGAATGCCGACCATCGGATCAGGTGGCGCGAGATCGCGCACGTCGATATGGATGCCTTCCATATCGCGCCATACTGTTCCAGGTGCACTATCCACTTGAACTTTCCAGTAACAATTTTCTTGCAAGCCGTTGTGCAACCGCTGCTGCCGTCAGCCTGCGATAGTGGGCTGCAGCGGTGGTGGTGCGCTGCGGAGAGACCTGTTTCTGGATCAGTTTGGACAGGTCGGCAAGGTAGTTATCCAAACCGTCGCCAGCGTTAAAAGGGCTTACATTCTTCAATAGGAACGGTGCCGAGTTGGTGCCGGTTACGGCAATTTGCAATTCGGCTTCGCCGGTATTCGATCTGCGGCACGAGACCGCAACGCCAGCCAACGGATAATCAATCGCGCCGCGCATCCGCACCTTTTCGTATGCGGATACCACCGGAGCCATCGGGTTAAACGCCGGCAGATGAACGGCGATGATGATTTCATCGGGTGCAAGCCGCAGGTAGTCGGAACCGTCTTCATTGTAGAGCTCGGCAATGGCCACGCGTCTTGTGCCGCCGGGACCGGCAATCTGGATGTTGGTGCCATGAACTATCAGAGCCGGCGCCAGATCGCCGCTGAAGGCTGCTCGGCATCTCCTGCCGGTTGGCGCGACATGGCAAATATCACCCTTGAACTTCAGGCAGAAACCATTGGATTTCCGCCACCAGTGGCTTTGGTTGTAATAGATGCAACGAGTATCCTGGCACAGGTTTCCGCCGATGGTTGCAGCGGCGCGGTGACCGGGGCCTGCGACACCGTCACTGGCCTGGGCAATTGCGGGATAATCCGCGCGTATGCGCATATCATTGCAGATTTCGCGCAAGGTGACGCCGGCTCCGATTCGTAGGCCATCTTTGCCGAATTCCATTTCATGCAGTTCGGCTATCGCGGAAATGTCGATCAGGTTTTTACTCTCGACCAGCCCCCGGCGCATGTTTGCGATCAGGTCGGTACCGCCGGCAATGAGCCGGCCTTCAGGCAAAGCGTTCAAAGCCTTGACGGCTTGTCCAACGGTTTGCGGCCGGGAAAGTTCAAACGGAGGCATTGGCTCGCTCATGACACTTCCTCGGAATTGCGGGCTGTGATTTTATCCTTGCGGCGCCTGGCAACTAGAGCCTCCATCAGCCGGTCGGGCCTGACGGGCAGGGTATTCATGTCGATTCCGATGGCGTCGGCAATTGCATTGACCAGCGCTGGCGGAAACCCCGACAGTGCTCCTTCTCCGGCTTCCTTTGCACCGAAAGGGCCAAGCGGGTCGATGCTTTCGACGATCGTTACATCGATGTCCGGGGATTCCACTATGGTGGGCATCCTGTACTCAAGCAGGCTGCCATGCACGGGGAGGCCGTTTGCGTAGACTGTTTCCTCGCTTATTGCCTGGCCCATTCCCATCCACACCGAGCCTTCGATTTGCCCCTCTACAGCAAGCGGATTTATTGCAAATCCGCAATCGAGTGCTGCCCAGACCTTTTCGACCGTTACCAGACAGGTGTCCGGGTCTATCGAAACCTCGACAACCTGTGCTGCGTAGCTGAACCCCATTGTCGAGCCAACCGCGCCGCCGCGATGTTTTCCGCCTTGTGCCTCCGGCGGACAGGTAAAGGTGCCCTTGACATTGATCGTTCCGTCGTCGGCAAGCGCGGCGATGGCAACATCGGCGAATGACATCATCGATTGCTCGCTGCCGCGCACTGAAAATGTTTCTGCTTCACAGATGATATCCTCGGGATTGGCATCCAGTTTTTTTGCTGCTGCCGCAACCAGGATCTTACGCAGGTTTTTGGACGCTTCAATTGCCGCATTGCCGACCATGAAGGTTACCCGCGATGAATAGGAGCCATTATCCTTCGGGGTGACCGCGCTGTCGTTTGTGATCAGCCGGATGCGGGCAATGTCAACGTTGAGGATTTCTGCAGCGGCGAGAGCGACCATCGTTGTCGATCCCTGGCCAATATCTGAAGCGCCAGTGAAAACCGTAATTCCCCCGTCGAAGTCGAGCTTCATCGAGACGACTGCATGCGGCTCTCCCGTCCAGTGAACCGGTTTTGCAGCCCCGCTGACGTAGTGCGAACATGCCATGCCCAAGCCACGGCCGGGAGGCAGTTTTGCCTTGCGCTCTTTCCAACCACTCGCTTTTTCCACCGCATCAATGCACTCACCCAGTCCACAACTATTGACCATCAAATCGTTCAGTGTACGCGAAGGAGCCGCCACCATATTCATGCGGCGGACCTGGAACGGATCAAGACCAAGTTCGCGCGCCATACGATCAATCATGCATTCAAAGGCATGACGGACATCGACTGTTCCGTGGCCGCGCATGGCTCCACAGGGAGGCAGATTGGCATAGACGCGATATCCATCATATTTTATTGCAGCGATATCGTAGATCCCGTGAAGCAGGGCACCGGCGTAAAGGATTGTCACCAGCCCGTAACCGGCATAGGCGCCGCCGCGCTGAACCGTTTCGCATTCTACGGCGGCGATGCGGCCTTCATTCGTCATGCCGATTTTGAGTTTTACGGTTGTGTGCGGCCTTCCACGGTGGGTGATCAGCGTTTCTTCGCGTGTCAGCCGCATCATGACTTTGCCATTGGCAGCTCGGGCGAGAAGCGCAACAATCAGTTCGAAGTTCAAGGTTTCGGTGCGTGAGCCAAAACCGCCGCCAACAAACGGTGTGACGACGCGAATGCGCGATGCATCCATGTTGAGGCATCGGGCAAGCATCAGGTGTACGTAAAATGGAACCTGGGTAACCGAATGCACCGTTAGGCGACTGCGTTCATCGTCATAGTAGGCCAGTGCCGCGTGCGGTTCCATCTGTGCATGGTTGACTTCGGCACAGTCAAACCGCTCCGATAAAACGAAGGCCGCATTTGAAAATCCTGCTTGCAAGTCGCCAAACTCGTGATGAACTTCACGTTCCAGGTTCCCTGGTTTATCGTCATGCAGCAACACGGCATCAGGTGCGCGTGCCTCCTCGGCGGTGTAATATGCTTGTAATTCTTCGATTTCGAGCTCGATCAGCTCAAGTGCCAGTTCGGCGGTTGCGGCATCGATTGCGGCGACGGCTGCTACCGCTTCGCCGCGATAGCGAACCTTGTCACGGGCGAGGGGATATTCGTTCATGGCAATCGGAATGACGCCATAAGTGTGATCACAATCGGCACCCGTTACAACGGCGCGCACGCCCTCAAGTGCCAATGCTTTCGAAACGTCGAGCCTGGATATCAAGCCATGACTGACCGGACTGCGCAGAATTCGCCCGATCAGGGCATCTTCCGTTTCAAGATCAGCGGTATAGAGGGCCTTGCCCGTAACCTTCTCAATGCCGTCGACAAGCGGCACCGGTTTGCCTGCTATCGCATGCCGGGTGCCGGGCTCGCCTTTGGTGCGCTTGCTCATGTTTTGGCTCCGGCAGCGGCCCGAACGGATTTGATTATCTTGACGTAACCGGTGCATCGGCAAAGATTGCCACCCAGGGCCGACCGTATCGCATCTTCGTTCGGTTCGGGGTTTTGGCGCAGCAACGCCTCTGCGGCCATGATCATTCCCGGTGTGCAAAAACCGCATTGTGTCCCAAGGTTTTCATGAAACGAACGCTGCAAAGCAGACAACCGTCCGTTTTTGGCTTGACCCTCTATCGTTTCTATCTTGTGCCCGTCACACGTCGCAGCCAGAGTGATGCATGATGGCCGCGCGACGCCATCGATCAGAACAGTGCAGGCTCCGCATTCCCCGCCATCACACCCCTTCTTGGTGCCGGTGAGTTTCTTAGCCTCGCGCAAGTAGTCGACGAGAAGGAGATTGTCGGCGACTGCATCCTCATGTTTTCTGCCGTTGATCTCCAGGCGGATCAGCCGCTTCATTGACGTTGCCTCATGCCTTGGTATATCATAATAAACCTATTCAAGTACCAATATACCTATTTTAGGAGAATGTGAACAGGGCAGTTATGAAATCGTCGTTGGGTGACGGTTCGGGATTTGGGCTGAGTTGCGGAGGAATGGCTGCCCGCAACAGCGAGCGACGCAGAACAAAAGGTATTTTGCGTCATGGGTTCAGCAGGTCCGCAGAATCGTGATAGCGTGAACTTATGGGCCAAGTGGTGATACGGTGTGGGAAGAGCGCATATGAAACCGGCATCTGAAGCCAAAACCGAGTTGCTTGGAGGACGGGTCAATATTCGTGCCGCTAACGAGGCTGATATCGCAGCGGTTGCGGCACTTGATGAGCGTATTACCGGCATTTTGAAGTCCGGGTATTGGTCAGATATTTACGAGCGATATTCGAAGCGCCTGACCGGTCAGAGATTCTTTCTTGTTGCCGAACCCGGAGATTCGGGTGCCGAACAGTCGGTCCTTGGTTTTATCATCGGGGAGGTACGGGTTTGGGAATTCGGGTCGGAACCTTGCGGCTGGGTGTTTGCCTTTTCGGTAGATCCGGATACCCGGCTACAGGGTGTCGGCGAAAAACTCTTCTGCGCGATTTCGGAAAAATTCAAATCCGCCGGGATACGCGTGATGCGGACAATGGTCGGGCGCGACAACAGCCTGCACATGGCATTTTTTCGCAGCGAAGGAATGACTGCGGGACCCTACATCCAATTGGAGAAGGAACTGGACTAGAATGGGTTTAGATCGCACCGGGTATGAGCCATGAAACTGCAGGTTTCCAGCAGGCTTGCGATATTTGCGCTGATCGAACTTGCTTCCGATCCGGAACGGCAGGTTTCGGTGTCGGATATTGGAGAAAAATATGGTGCTTCTGCACATCATCTTGCAAAGGTGATGCACACGCTCGGCCGTGCCGGCTTGGTACGTTCGATCAGGGGTGTCGGTGGCGGCTACAGTTTTTCTGGCAACGCCCGGCGCACGACCTTGCTTGATGTGATTTTGCTGTTCGAAAATATATCGCCGGGTCAGGATGAACTGGATTCGGCAACCGACGCCACGGCCGCTGGCCAGGTTCTGCATCAGGTTCTGGACGAGATCAATGAAATCGCACGGGCAACACTTGGCGCAATAACATTGTCGACCGTGCTCAAGCAGATTGAGCGCCGCCGAAATCATGCAACTATGCAGGCAGCCACGGCCTGATTTCCTTTTAATCCCGATGCTGAAACGGGATAACTGCAATCGCCTCC
>JAHEGF010000046.1:0-7409 GCA_024645155.1 Phyllobacteriaceae bacterium
GACACCGAGCATGGCGATGAGTACGGTTGCCAGAACAAAGGCTACTGGTGCGGTTCGCCGTGCGCTGGTTCACTGTCGGTGTCAGCCACGTTCACCTTCGGCGATCGGTTCTTGGTACGTAAAGCCCATGTCCCACGGGAAATAGATCCAGGTATCCTGACTGACCTCGGTCACGAACGTGTCCACCATCGGTCTGCCGGTCGGCTTGGCATAAACGGTTGCAAAGTGAGCCTTCGGCATCATCGCACGCACAATTGCTGCCGTTTTGCCGGTGTCTGTCAAATCATCGACAATAAGTGTGTGCTCGCCCTCGTTTTCGAGGAGTTCATCGGTCACGCCCTTCAACACGTGAAGATCGCCCTGTTCTGAGTATTCGTGGTAGGAGGCAACGCACACTGTCTCGATCTGGCGGATTCCAAGCTCGCGGGAGATGATGGCGGCTGGCACCAGCCCACCGCGCGTAATGCAGACCATCGCATCCCATTTCCGGTTCATGCCTGCAAGACGCCACGCCAATGCGCGGGCATCGCGGTGAAACTGGTCCCAGGATACGGGGAAGGCTTTATCGGGCAGGGACATCTGTGCGCTCCTCGGCTGTTGCGCCCTCAGGCGGCAAATGATGGATTGCGCGCCGGTGTGCCGCAAACTCAGCGCGAGCGCAAGACCGGGCACCGGCCGATCCCCTGCCGGATACTGCCTCAGGCATTTGCGGCTTGGCGTAGGCGGTTTCGCGACTTCGTAAGGATCAGCGCCATGATGGCGATATTCAGGAAATTCCACGCGATGCCGTTGAGGAATGCGTATTGATAGGATCCTGTCAGATCGTAGATCCAGCCCGACATCCAGCCGCCCAGTGCCATTCCGACAATCGTGGCCATGATGACGAAGCCGACCCGCGCTCCGGCTTCGCGGGCAGGCAGATATTCACGCACAATTACCGCATAACTTGGAACAATGCCGCCCTGTGACAGGCCAAACACCAGGCTGACTACATAGAGCGGTGCCATGCCGTCAAAGGGCAGATAAAGAAAAAGCGCGATGCACTGCAATGTTGATCCAATCAGGAGTGTCATGACACCGCCCAGCCTGTCCGCCACCAGGCCCGAAATCAGGCGCGATACGACACCTCCCAGCAACATCAGCGACAGCATTTTTGCTCCGACAGTAGGCCCGTAGCCGAGATCCACGCAATAGGAGACAATGTGCACCTGGGGCATGGACATGGCCACGCAACAAGCAACGCCCGCCAGGGCCAGCAGCAGTTGAAACGTGCGTGGAGAGAAATTCACCGCGCGGGCGTTCGATCGCGATATGGTGTCGGCATGTTCGGCTGCGCTTTCGGGCACGCGTCTTTTAAGCAGAAGTGACAGCGGAACGATGAGAAACAGCGTTGAAACCGCCAGGACCTGGTAGGCCGCGCGCCAGCCGTACTCGCTGAGGATACCGCTTAGCAGCAACGGCCAGATCGCGCCGGAAAGGTAATTTCCACTGGCTGCGATCGCCACCGCAATGCCGCGTTTTTTTAAGAACCAGTGCGAAATGTCGGCGATCAGCGGTCCAAAACTGGCAGCGGTTCCGAAACCGACAACGAATTGCAGGATCGTCAAGGTCAGGATTGATCCACTCAGCGCTGCCAGCGCAAATCCCGTGGCAATGGTTGCCGCAGCACCTGCCAGTGAGATCGTAACTCCAAACCTGTCAACTGCACGGCCGATCACCAGGTTGCCGACCGCAAAACCGATCATGGTCAACGTATAAGGCATGGATGCTTCGGCCCGCGCCGTGGCAAATTCGGCCTGGACAGCTGGCATGATCACAATGATTGCCCACATGCCGACATTGCCGACCATGGCTATCGCCAGTGTGACGCCGAGGCGCAACCAGGAATACCGGCTGTCGAGGATCTCTGTTCCGTTCATTGTGCGGACGTTAGGGGCTGCAGCGATGATTGTATATGATTGAATGAAAACGGAGCAGGACTCGCCCCTGCTACCGCTGCGCCAAGTTAATCAACGACCTGCCGCTTGCCCGCACCCGATCAGTCAAAACGGTACCGGAAGCAACTTCAGGGCCTGTCAACTCGGATGTCTTGGCGTCAGTGCGACATCAGGGTCATTGACGGCATCGACTGCAGGATCGTACGCGTTGCGCCGCCAAATACCAGTTCGCGAAGTCGAGAATGGCCGTAGGCCCCCATAACCAAGAGGTCAACACCGGTTTCTGCGACACGATTTTCGATCATTGCGGCAACTGACACATCAGGCGCGCGCTCGATTTCGACGGATACTTTCAGCCCGTGGCGCGACAACGTGGCGGCCAGTTCCGATCCGGCATAAGGCGCGCTTTGGTCGCGGGTGTCTTTGGGATCGACAATGAAGATCTCGGTTTCCTTGGCTTCTTTCAATAGCGGCAATGCATCGAAAACGGCCCTTGCAGCCTCCCGGCGGCCATTCCAGGCGATTAAGGCACGTTTGATTGTTGCTGGAGGGGAACCGGCGAATGGCACCAGCAATACCGGGCGCCCGGAATCGAACAGCAAAGTTTCCACACGCGTGAATGTATCGGTCTCCGATGACGGGTCACGCTGCATGGCAACGACAAGATCGGAACGGTAGGCGCTGGAAAGCGCAGTGCGGGCGTTGTCCCCGGAATCATTTTCGAAATTGCGCCATTCAATCTCCAAACCGTAGGGTTTGAGCTCTTTTTCCGCGGTAGCCTTGCAACTGGCAGCACGTTCACGGCTCTTTTGCAGTGCCAGGTCAAGATATGTCGCATCGGGGAAACCTTCCGGAGTGGCAAATACCGCCGGCGACGGCTCGGAATGAACGCCAATCATGTGGGCATCCCATTTTGTCGCCAATGGCGCAATATAGGAAAAAAGCCTGTTGGCGTCTTCGGGTTTTGACAGCACCACGAGTACGGTTTTGTAAGTCATGACGGCCTCCGGAAATCGGTCACTGAGTGTAACGCTGTGACAAGTCTGACGCCATGCCTGGATTGTGCCTTGATACGGATCAAGAAAAATTCTGGCGCCGAACTGAGAAAAATGACGCCACAACATGCTTGCAGGCGAGGCAAATCCGGCTTATTGGGTCGCTCGCGGCAAGTTGCCGTGGTCTAGGGGTATAGCTCAGTTGGTAGAGCGACGGTCTCCAAAACCGTAGGTCGTGGGTTCGAGTCCCTCTGCCCCTGCCAGAAAAATATAGTGCCGTTTAGACGATTGGATGGTTTTGGCGGCACGTTTGGGCATGAAATCGGTCCTGCACCTCTTGCGCGGTGACAGAATCGGATTTATGTAGGGTCGAACAGACACGCGGTGCGTGGAGCTGAAGTATTGGCTTTACGTGCCGTAAACGTGTGGAAGATGGAAATTTCGTGATTTTCTGTCGTTCCCGCGAAAATAAGTTGAGCAATCGATGGCTTCCAAAACGACCAACCCATTTACGTTTCTTCAGCAAGTGCGCTCGGAAACGGCCAAAGTAACTTGGCCGAGCCGGCGTGAAACCGTAATTTCCACAATTATGGTGGTCGCGATGGCTTTCTTGGCCGCGATTTTCTTTTTTCTTGCCGATCAGATTCTTTCATGGGGCGTTGAACTGATCCTTGGGCTTGGCCAGTAACACCGCGATATCGGAGACTATGCAAAAATGACCGCGCGCTGGTACATCGTCCACGCCTACTCGAATTTTGAAAAGAAAGTTGCCGAGGCCATTGAGGAGAAGGCCAAGGCGAAAGGGCTTTCCGAAAAGATCGAGAAAATCATGGTACCGACCGAAAAGGTCGTCGAGGTGCGCCGCGGCCGCAAGGTTGATGCCGAGCGCAAGTTTTTTCCGGGTTACGTGCTGGTGCGCGCCGAACTGACCGACGAAGTGTTCAGCCTGATCAAGAATACGCCAAAAGTTACGGGTTTTCTCGGTGACTCCAAGCCAGTGCCGATCAGCGACGCCGAAGCTGATCACATCCTGACCCAGGTCCAGGAAGGCGTTGAGCGGCCGAAATCATCGGTCACCTACGAAATCGGAGAACAGGTCCGGGTATCGGATGGTCCGTTTGCCTCGTTTAACGGCTCTGTTCAGGAAGTTGACGAGGAAAGGTCGCGCCTGAAAGTGGAAGTCTCCATTTTTGGCCGGGCAACGCCAGTAGAACTGGAGTTCTCCCAGGTCGAGAAGGGCTGAACTGAATTCCGCCAGGTGCGGATCTGGCGCGGAAGCGCCGAAAACCGGTGGGAGTAGAGGCAGCTAAGCCGGCTGCCAAACCGTACCACCACACTGCAACCGCCGGGAAACCGGCATCAATTGAGGCAGATACACAATGGCTAAAAAGATTGCAGGCCAGTTGAAGCTGCAGGTTCCGGCAGGATCGGCGACACCGTCGCCTCCGATCGGCCCTGCACTTGGTCAGCGCGGCATCAATATCATGGAATTCTGCAAGGCGTTCAATGCTGCCACGCAGGAAACCGAAAAGGGCTCGCCTATTCCCTGTGTCATCACATACTACCAGGACAAGTCTTTCACATTTTCGATGAAGACGCCTCCGGTGAGCTACTTTCTGAAGAAGGCCGCGAAACTGAAATCAGGTTCCAGCCTGCCAGGTCGTGAACCGGCCGGCACCATTTCGGCGGCCGATGTTCGCAAGATCGCGGAAGCGAAAATGGTTGACCTCAATGCTGCTGACATCAACGCAGCGGTGCGCATGGTCGAGGGTTCCGCCCGTTCCATGGGCTTGATGGTTGGAGGTTGATCCGATGGCTGGAAAAAGATTTAAGAAAGCTCTTGAAAATATTGATCGTACAAAACTTTATCCGTTGACGGAAGCGATCAAGATGGTC
Organism: Phyllobacteriaceae bacterium; assembly: GCA_024645155.1. Lineage (GTDB taxonomy): Bacteria > Pseudomonadota > Alphaproteobacteria > Rhizobiales > Rhizobiaceae > JAHEGF01. Next base: position 4,829 of record JAHEGF010000046.1, read on the forward strand.
AAGGAACGCGCGACCGCGAAGTTCGATGAAACCATTGAGGTCGCCATGAATTTGGGTGTCGACCCGCGCCATGCCGACCAGATGGTCCGGGGTGTTGCCAATCTACCCAACGGTTCAGGACGCACCGTCAGGGTTGCGGTATTCGCCAAGGATGCGAAGGCCGATGAAGCGCGTGAAGCGGGGGCAGATATTGTCGGAGCCGAGGACCTGATGGAGACGGTTCAAAAGGGCGAAGTCAATTTCGACCGTTGCATTGCAACGCCGGACATGATGCCGCTGGTAGGCAGGCTTGGAAAGATCCTCGGGCCTCGCGGTATGATGCCTAACCCCAAGGTTGGTACCGTGACCATGGACATCAAGGCGGCAGTCGAGGCGTCCAAGGGTGGCGCAATCGAATTTCGCGTTGAAAAAGCCGGCATTATCCATGCAGGCGTTGGCAAGGCATCGTTTGATGAAAAAGCGATTGAGGAAAATGTCCGCGCTCTGCTGGATGCGGTTCTAAAAGCCAAGCCAACGGGTGCAAAGGGCAACTACCTGAAGAAAATCGCAATGACATCGACCATGGGACCGGGTGTTCACATCGATGTTGCCGGTCTTTCTGCCGGCGGAAACTGAATTATTCGGAGCGCGGCGGAAATTCCGCGCTCCTGACTGAATTCCGGACCTTTCGGGGTCCGGGGTCCGGAAGGAAACTTCCGGTTATCCTGTCCAAGATTGCAGGCGGCTCGCCTTAATTCACATGAGCCTGCATGAGACGGGTCGACCAGACGGATGGGTTTTGCCCGGATGGAAGGTTCGAACCAATTTGGCCTTTTGCCGTCAGGGCGGGACATCCCGCCTGGTGAAAGGGGACAGGATCCTCGACGCCGTTCGGGTGATCCGGTTTACCGGCAGCCTGCGCAGCAAAATGCCAACCCGGCGCATGTTTCGCGATGAAGCAGGCGTCAACTGGAGACAGACAGTGGATAGAGCGGAAAAACGCGAATTCGTTGCGGCGCTGAACGAAGTGTTCAAGAGCACTGGGTCAGTTGTCGTAGCACACTATACCGGTCTGACCGTTGCGCAGATGGGCGATCTTCGTACCAAGATGCGTGAAGCGGGAGGAACTGTAAAAGTCGCGAAGAACCGTCTCGCCAAAATCGCTCTTCAGGGCACCGAATGCGAAAATATCACGGAATTGTTCCAGGGACAGACCTTGATTGCGTATTCGGACGATCCGGTCACTGCACCGAAGGTTGCGGCCGAATTTGCCAAGGGTAATGACAAGCTGGTCATTATCGGTGGCACAATGGGCCCGACAGCTCTCGATGCGGATGGTGTCAAATCTCTTGCCTCGCTTCCGTCACTTGACGAATTGCGTGCCAAGATTATCGGCATGGTCAACACGCCGGCCACCAGGATCGCCCAGGTCGTCAACGCACCGGCAGGAAATCTTGCCCGCGTGATTGGCGCCTATGCCCGAAAAGACGAAGCGGCATGAGGCCGTTCCTCGCTGTCAACTATCGTTCGAACCTTGTGAAGGAATATTGAAATGGCTGATCTTGCAAAGATCGTGGACGACCTTTCGAACCTGACCGTCATCGAGGCGGCTGAGCTTTCGAAATTGCTTGAAGAAAAATGGGGCGTTTCGGCTGCAGCACCGGTAGCGGTCGCTGCCGCAGGCGGCGGCGCTGCCGCTGAAGCGGCCGAAGAAAAGGATGAATTCGACGTTGTTCTCGCTGCCATTGGCGACAAGAAAATTGAAGTCATCAAGGAAGTTCGCGCCATAACCGGTCTTGGGCTGAAAGAAGCAAAAGACCTGGTCGAGGCCGCTCCGAAGGCCGTCAAGGAAGGCATTTCCAAGGGTGAAGCCGAGGAAATCCAGAAGAAACTCGAAGGCGCCGGCGCCAAGGTCGAGTTGAAGTAAAGCGTAAGCGTCGCCCGGGCGGAAAGACCGTCCGGGCAGCGCAATCCGTGCGTACCAAACCCTTTTCCTTAGGGCCTCGAGGGGTCTTCAGGAAACGGGTTTTACCGTTTCAACAATGCCGCATTTCGCGGCCGCTACAGGCAGTAGTGCCAAAAAAACGCAACGAGGAGCGACAATGGCTCAAACCCACACGTTCAATGGTCGCAGGCGGGTTCGCAGGTTCTTCGGCAGTATTCCCGAAGTCGCCGACATGCCAAATTTGATCGAAGTCCAGATGGCTTCCTATGACCAGTTTCTCATGGTCGAGGAGCCGGAAGGCGGACGCGGCGACGAGGGTCTGCAGGCGGTTTTCAAGTCGGTTTTCCCGATTTCTGATTTTTCGGGATCGGCGATGCTTGAATTCGTCAAATACGAGTTCGAAGCACCGAAATTTGACGTGGAAGAATGCCGCCAGCGCGATCTGACCTACTCGGCACCGCTGAAGGTCACCTTGCGCCTGATTGTGTTTGACATCGATGAGGACACCGGCGCCAAGTCTGTCAAGGATATCAAGGAGCAGGACGTCTACATGGGCGACATGCCCCTGATGACGCCCAACGGCACCTTTGTCGTCAATGGCACCGAGCGTGTGATTGCTTCACAGATGCACCGCTCGCCTGGTGTCTTCTTTGACCA
>JAHEGF010000046.1:7419-16962 GCA_024645155.1 Phyllobacteriaceae bacterium
TCCGGCAAGTTGCTGTTTGCCGCCCGCATTATTCCCTATCGTGGCTCCTGGCTTGATATCGAGTTCGATTCCAAGGACATCGTACATGCGCGCATTGATCGCCGACGTAAAATTCCGGCGACGACTCTGCTGATGGCGCTCGGCATGGATACCGAGGAAATCCTTGCGACATTCTATGATCGCTTCACTTTCAAGAAGGATGGCGACAAATGGCGCGTGCCGTTTGATGCGGAACGCCTGCGCGGCAAAAAGGTTGTTTCCGACCTGATCGATGCCGACACCGGCAAGGTCGTTGTCGAGGCTGGACGAAAGATCATGGCGCGCCAGGCAAAACAACTTTCCGAAAAGGGATTGAAGGCGATCCAGGTTACAGAAGAAGACATCTACGGCAACTATCTCGCCGATGACGTCGTCAATCATGAAACCGGTGAAGTCTACATGGAAGCCGGCGACGAGATCGACGAAAAGACCTTGCAGGTCCTGCTCGACGCGGGCCTTGAAGAGATTGAGGTTCTCGATATCGACCACGTCAATATCGGCTCCTATATCCGCAATACACTGGCGGTCGACAAGAATGAATCGCGCCAGGAAGCGTTGTTTGACATCTACCGTGTCATGCGTCCGGGCGAACCGCCGACACTCGATACCGCCGAGGCGATGTTTGAATCGCTGTTCTTCGATTCCGAACGTTATGACCTGTCCGCCGTTGGTCGCGTCAAGATGAACATGCGTCTTGAACTCGACGCCGAGGACACGGTGCGCGTGTTGCGCAAGGAAGACATTCTGGCCGTCGTCAAGACCTTGGTCGAACTGCGCGACGGCAAGGGCGAGATCGACGATATCGACAATCTCGGCAACCGCCGTGTCCGCTCAGTCGGTGAATTGATGGAAAACCAGTACCGCATCGGTCTATTGCGCATGGAGCGCGCCATCAAGGAGCGCATGTCATCGATCGAGATCGATACTGTCATGCCGCAGGATCTGATCAACGCAAAACCGGCGGCCGCCGCTGTCCGCGAGTTCTTCGGCTCCTCGCAGCTTTCGCAGTTCATGGATCAGACCAATCCGCTGTCGGAAATCACCCACAAGCGCCGTCTTTCGGCGCTTGGACCGGGTGGTTTGACCCGCGAACGCGCCGGATTTGAAGTGCGCGACGTGCATCCGACACATTATGGCCGTATCTGTCCGATCGAGACCCCGGAAGGCCCGAACATCGGCCTGATCAACTCGCTGGCAACATTTGCCCGTGTCAACAAATACGGGTTCATCGAAACCCCGTACCGCAAGGTGATCAACGGCAAGGTTTCATTGGACGTCGTCTACCTGTCCGCTATGGAAGAATCCAAGCACTACGTTGCCCAGGCCAACGCGCAAATCGACAAAAAGGGCAGTTTCACAGACGAGTTTGTCGTTTGCCGTCATGCCGGCGAAGTGATGATGGCCCCGCGTGAAAATGTCGATCTGATGGACGTATCGCCCAAACAGCTGGTTTCGGTTGCGGCAGCACTCATTCCGTTCCTCGAGAACGATGATGCCAACCGCGCCCTGATGGGTTCGAACATGCAGCGTCAGGCCGTTCCGCTGGTTCGCGCCGAGGCGCCATTTGTAGGTACCGGCATGGAGGCGATTGTTGCCCGCGATTCCGGAGCAGCTATTGCCGCCCGGCGAAGTGGCGTGGTCGACCAGGTTGATGCAACCCGCGTCGTTATCCGCGCAACAGAGGACCTCGATCCGACGAAGTCGGGCGTCGACATCTACCGGTTGATGAAATTCCAGCGCTCGAACCAGAACACCTGCATCAACCAGCGTCCGCTGGTCAAAGTTGGTGAGCGTATAGAGAAGGGTGATATCATTGCCGACGGGCCGTCGACGGATCTTGGCGATCTGGCGCTTGGCCGCAATGTCCTCGTCGCGTTCATGCCCTGGAATGGCTACAACTACGAAGATTCCATCCTGCTTTCCGAACGGATCGTCCGCGACGACGTGTTTACCTCGATCCATATCGAGGAGTTCGAGGTCATGGCCCGCGATACCAAGCTTGGGCCGGAAGAAATCACCCGCGACATTCCCAATGTATCCGAAGAGGCTTTGAAGAACCTTGATGAAGCCGGTATCGTTTATATCGGTGCGGAAGTGCAGCCGGGCGATATCCTTGTCGGCAAGATCACGCCGAAGGGCGAAAGCCCCATGACACCGGAAGAAAAACTTCTTCGTGCCATCTTCGGCGAAAAGGCGTCCGACGTGCGCGACACTTCCATGCGCATGCCGCCTGGAACATTCGGCACGATTGTCGAGGTTCGTGTGTTCAACCGACACGGCGTCGAAAAAGACGAGCGTGCCATGGCAATCGAACGCGAGGAAATCGAGCGTCTCGCAAAAGACCGTGACGACGAGCAGGCGATTCTTGACCGCAACGTCTATGGCCGGTTGTCGGATGTACTCAAGGGCAAGGAAGCCATTGCAGGACCGAAGGGATTCAAGAAAGGCACGAAAATCACGGTCGAATTGCTGGAAGAATATCCGCGATCGCAGTGGTGGCAGTTTGCCGTCGAGAAAGCCAAGGTTCAGGAAGAACTGGAAGCATTGCGCACCCAGTATGACGAGTCCAAGAATGCGCTTGAACAGCGGTTCATGGACAAGGTCGAAAAGGTCCAGCGCGGCGATGAGATGCCTCCTGGCGTCATGAAGATGGTCAAGGTATTTGTCGCGGTCAAGCGCAAGATCCAGCCGGGCGACAAGATGGCTGGCCGCCATGGCAACAAGGGTGTTGTCTCCAAGATCGTGCCTGTCGAGGACATGCCGTTCCTTGAAGACGGGACCCATGTAGATATCGTGCTCAATCCGTTGGGTGTGCCGTCACGCATGAATGTCGGCCAGATTCTCGAAACCCATTTGGGCTGGGCTTGTGCGGGCATGGGCCGCAAGATCGGCGATTTGATCGAAGCCTACCAGGAATCGAACGATATCAAGCCGTTGCGCAAAACTATCGAACAGATCATTCCGGACAACGACCGCAACGAGCCGGTACGTAATTACGACGACGACAGCATTGTCCGCCTCGGCCGGCAAATGACACGCGGCGTTTCTATTGCCACGCCGGTATTCGACGGTGCTCACGAGCCCGATGTCAACGACATGCTCGAATTGGCAGGTCTTGCCTCGAGCGGTCAGTCGACGCTTTACGACGGGCGTACCGGCGAGGAATTCGATCGCAAGGTGACCGTCGGCTACATCTACATGCTGAAGCTGCATCACCTGGTCGATGACAAGATCCATGCCCGGTCCATTGGTCCTTATTCGCTGGTTACCCAGCAGCCGCTTGGCGGCAAGGCCCAGTTCGGCGGACAGCGATTTGGTGAAATGGAGGTCTGGGCACTTGAGGCCTACGGCGCTGCCTACACGCTGCAGGAAATGTTGACGGTCAAGTCGGATGACGTCGCCGGCCGCACCAAGGTTTACGAGGCGATTGTCCGTGGCGACGACACATTTGAGGCCGGAATTCCCGAAAGCTTCAATGTTCTCGTCAAGGAAATGCGGTCACTGGGCCTGAACATCGAGCTGGAAAACAATCGTGTCGATCCGGCGGAACTGCAGGAACAACTGCCTGACGCGGCAGAGTAAGCACAAACCGGCGCCGCCGGCATTCGGCGGTGTCTTTCGCGGCCTTCGTGGCCGGATACAGGAACAGACGAGGGCGATGCAAACTGTCGCCCGCCCACGCATCAGGGGTAAGACCCCGGCAAGGAGAACGGCATGAACCAAGAGGTCATGAATCTCTTCAATTCCAATGTCCCGGCCCAGAATTTCGATTCTATCCGGATTTCTTTGGCCAGTCCCGAAAAGATCCTGTCATGGTCGTTTGGCGAAATCAAAAAGCCTGAAACGATCAACTACCGGACGTTCAAGCCCGAGCGCGACGGCTTGTTCTGCTCGCGTATTTTTGGCCCGCAAAAGGACTACGAGTGCCTGTGCGGCAAATACAAGCGGATGAAATACAAAGGCGTCATCTGCGAAAAATGCGGTGTCGAGGTGACACTTTCGCGCGTTCGCCGTGAGCGCATGGGGCATATCGATCTCGCCGCACCGGTAGCTCATATCTGGTTCCTGAAATCCCTGCCAAGCCGGATTGCTACCCTGCTCGATTCGACGCTGAAGGATATTGAACGTGTCCTCTACTTCGAAAACTACATCGTCACCGAACCCGGCCTGACCCCTCTTAAGGAGAACCAGCTCCTTTCCGAGGAAGAGTTCATGATGGCCGTGGACGAATATGGCGAGGATTCTTTCACCGCCATGATCGGCGCCGAGGCCATCCAGGAATTGCTGGCCGGACTTGAACTGGAGAAAATTGCTGTCGAACTTCGCGACGATCTTGCCGCGACCACTTCGGAGCTGAAGCAGAAGAAACTGCTCAAGCGATTGAAAGTAGTGGAGAATTTTATCGAAAGCGGCAATCGTCCGGAATGGATGATCATGAAAACAATTCCGGTAATTCCACCGGAATTGCGCCCGCTTGTGCCGCTGGATGGCGGCCGGTTTGCCACTTCCGATCTCAACGACTTGTACCGCCGCGTCATCAACCGCAACAACCGGCTGAAACGGCTGATCGAACTGCGAGCACCGGGTATCATCATCCGCAACGAAAAACGCATGTTGCAGGAAGCTGTTGACGCCCTGTTTGACAATGGCCGCCGCGGCCGGGTTATCACCGGTGCCAACAAGCGTCCGCTGAAATCATTGTCGGACATGCTGAAGGGCAAGCAGGGGCGTTTCCGCCAGAACCTGCTCGGCAAGCGCGTCGACTATTCGGGCCGCTCGGTCATTGTGACCGGACCCGAGTTGAAGTTGCACCAGTGCGGACTGCCAAAAAAGATGGCGCTCGAACTGTTCAAGCCGTTTATCTATGCACGCCTTGATGCCAAGGGTTATTCGTCAACTGTCAAACAGGCGAAGAAACTGGTGGAAAAGGAAAAGCCGGAGGTCTGGGATATCCTCGACGAAGTTATTCGCGAACATCCCGTACTCCTGAATCGTGCCCCGACACTGCACCGTTTGGGCATTCAGGCTTTTGAGCCGATCCTGATCGAAGGCAAGGCAATCCAGCTTCACCCGTTGGTCTGTACTGCGTTCAACGCCGACTTTGACGGTGACCAGATGGCTGTTCACGTGCCGTTGTCGCTTGAGGCACAGCTTGAAGCGCGCGTACTGATGATGTCGACCAACAACATCCTGCACCCGGCAAACGGGGCCCCGATCATCGTGCCGTCGCAGGACATGGTGCTCGGTCTTTATTACCTTTCGATTGTCAATGAAAACGAACCGGGAGAGGGCATGGCATTCGCCGACATGGGTGAACTGCACCATGCACTTGAGGCCGGCGTCGTGACACTGCACGCCAAGATCAAGGGCCGGTTCAAGACTGTCGACGCAGAAGGCAATGTGATCTCGGCAATCCATGAGACCACTCCGGGCCGCATGATCATGGGAGAGTTGCTCCCCAAGAACGTCAACGTGCCGTTCGATATCTGCAATCAGGAAATGACCAAGAAGAATATTTCCAAGATGATCGACACGGTCTATCGCCACTGCGGACAAAAAGAGACGGTAATCTTCTGTGACCAGATTATGGCTCTTGGCTTCGGACATGCCTGCCGCGCCGGTATTTCGTTCGGCAAGGACGACATGCTTATTCCGGACACCAAATCGAAACTCGTCGGCGAGACCGAGGCACTCGCCAAGGAATATGAGCAGCAGTACAATGACGGCCTGATCACTCAGGGTGAAAAATACAACAAGGTCGTTGACGCCTGGGCAAAGTGTTCGGAGCGTGTTGCAGATGAAATGATGGCCCGTATCAAGGCGGTTGAATTCGATGAGGAATCCAAACGCCAGAAGCCGATGAACTCGATCTACATGATGTCTCATTCCGGCGCCCGCGGGTCACCGACCCAGATGCGCCAGCTTGCAGGCATGCGTGGTCTGATGGCCAAGCCGTCCGGCGAGATCATCGAGACACCGATCATTTCGAACTTCAAGGAAGGCCTGACCGTTCTTGAGTACTTCAACTCGACACACGGCGCCCGCAAGGGCTTGGCTGACACGGCCTTGAAGACCGCCAACTCCGGTTACCTGACACGCCGCCTGGTCGATGTTGCTCAGGATTGCATTGTCGTATCACCGGATTGCGGCACCAAGAACGGCCTGACGATGCAGCCCATCGTTGATGCCGGACAGGTCGTCGCATCGCTGGGCCAGCGCGTTCTCGGACGTACCGCGCTTGATGAAGTTGTCAATCCGGCGACGGGTGACGTCATCGTCGCGGCTGGTAAGATGATTGACGAGCGTGATGTGGAAGAAATCGAGAAGTCCAATATTCAGGCGATCCGCATCCGTTCCGCACTGACCTGCGAAATCAAGACTGGTGTTTGCGGTATTTGCTACGGCCGCGATTTGGCCCGCGGTACCCCCGTCAATATCGGTGAGGCGGTCGGTGTTATTGCCGCGCAGTCGATCGGCGAGCCGGGAACGCAGTTGACGATGCGGACCTTCCATATGGGCGGTACCGCGCAAGTCGTCGATTCGTCGTTCCTCGAAGCGTCCTATTCCGGAACCGTGAAAATTCGCAACCGCAATGTCGTGCGCAGTTCTGAAGGTCACTTGATCGTCATGGGCCGCAATATGGCTGTTACGATTATCGATGAAAACAACAAGGAACGCGCAAGCCACCGCATCAACTACGGCGCGCGAATTCATGTCGATGACGGTGACAAGGTTAAGCGCGGACAGCGCCTTGCCGAATGGGATCCGTATACCCGTCCCATTGTTACCGAAGTCGAGGGCAAGATCGCATTTGAGGATCTGGTCGATTCCGTATCGGTCACCGAAACCACCGATGAATCAACCGGCATCACCAAGCGTGAGGTCATCGATTGGCGTTCGACCCCGCGCGGAACGGATCTGAAACCGGCCATTACCGTTCTTGGCAAGGATGGCAAGATTGCCAAACTGTCTTCCGGTGGCGAGGCCCGCTTCCTTCTGTCGGTGGAAACCGTGTTGTCGTTCGAGGCCGGCGACAAGGTTAAGCCTGGCGATGTCATCGCGCGTATTCCGATGGAAAGCGCAAAGACCAAGGACATCACCGGTGGTTTGCCGCGCGTTGCCGAACTGTTCGAGGCCCGCCGGCCCAAGGACCATGCGATCATTTCCGAGATCGACGGTACGGTGCGGTTTGGACGCGACTACAAGAACAAACGCCGCATCATCGTCGAACCCCACGAGGAAGGCGCGGAACCGGCGGAATACCTCATTCCGAAGGGCAAGCCGTTTCACCTCCAGGATGGCGACGCCATCGAGAAGGGGGACTATATTCTCGATGGAAATCCGGCACCGCATGATATCCTGGCGATCAAGGGTGTCGAGGCGCTTGCGTCCTATCTCGTCAACGAGATCCAGGAGGTCTATCGCCTGCAGGGCGTGAAGATCAATGACAAGCACATTGAGGTGATTGTTCGCCAGATGTTGCAAAAGGTCGAGATAACAGCGTCCGGCGATAGCGGCTACATTCCAGGTGACAACATCGACCGGATTGAGTTCGACGAGGTCAATGAACGCCTGGTCGCCGAAAAGAAGGCGCCCGCCGAAGCACAACCGGTGCTGCTGGGGATTACCAAGGCAGCACTCCAGACGCCGTCCTTTTTCTCTGCGGCGTCCTTCCAGGAGACCACCAAGGTCCTTACCGAAGCGTCCATCGCTGGCAAGCGCGATACGCTTCAGGGACTGAAGGAAAACGTCATTGTCGGCCGCCTGATACCGGCTGGTACCGGCGGGGCGATGAGCCAGATTCGCCGCATTGCAACTTCCCGCGATGATCTGATTATTGATGAGCGGCGCAAGGCTGCGGCAATTGTTGCCGAAAGCCAAGCGGCATCCGAATTGCTCGAAGACATGTCCGACAGCGCGGCCGACTAGTCGCCATCGTGCCATTGCTACAGCAAGGGCCGCCGGGTAATACCAGGCGGCCCTTTTTATATACAAAAACGCGAATGTAATTGCCAGTTGCACCGGAATGTTGCAGAAAATATCTCACTATGTGAGATTTCTCACATACTGTTTCTAACAAATGTCCGATGAATATGTGCGGCGGCATATCGATCGGGTCTTTGACCTCCCTGCGCCGCATTTTTGACCGTCCAGACACTGCCCCGCTGGACGGTCATTTTTTGCCCGATTGACGAGTTTCGTATCTTCAGTCGCCAAACGGGTCCTGAAAGGTCACTATCGAAACTTCACCCTCTAGTGCTCCCTGATAGGCCGAAATATGTGGCTCTTCCTCCGGCTGACCTTGCAGTTCGCCAATCTGGTCGAGATCTGCTTTTGCAAACCCCTCCGTAGCCAGTGCTTCCAGGGCCTTGCGCACAGCGGTATCATCATCGGGTGCGGTCAATAAGACATGAAAACCTTCGGCTTCGTCGTCGTCTTCATCGCGCCACACCCTGCCAACGATAATGTAGACCGGTTTGCTGTCCTGCTCGCTCATGACCTGATTCCCCGTGATTTGATGCCCTTATTCGACGCTGAAGGCGCCAAGTGCAACTGGCAATCCGATTGGAGTTGAAATCATTCATCAGGTATATCGATAAATCGGGTTCGGTGCCGGTTTCTGCCACTCCGGTCTATTCGCCGGATCACCCGGTATTATTATTGCGCGGCAAGGGTTGACGCGATTCCCCGTTGCGGCTATAGCGCCTGCACACAAGCCGATGTGAGGCTGGCTTATCCGAAGCGACACGCTTTGGAGGACGTCTCAAACAAGGCTTATTTTTTGTGAGCGAAAGACATTCACTGGTGCATGAGGCGTCATACGCTTCCTCTGCGTGTCTATCGGGCAAGGCTGCTGCGGCGGCGTTTGGCCCGGTATTGTGTTTGGAAAACAATCGCAGGGCCGGTCTTTATGGCCGGGTAACATTGGAATTGAAGTTTAAAGGGTATGTGGAATGCCAACCGTTAACCAACTGATCCGCAAGCCGCGCACTGCGCCGGTCAAGCGTAACAAGGTTCCGGCCATGCAGCAGAATCCCCAGAAACGGGGCGTTTGCACGCGCGTCTACACAACGACGCCGAAAAAGCCGAACTCAGCGCTGCGTAAAGTTGCCAAGATCCGTTTGACCAACGGCTTTGAAGTCATTGGCTACATCCCCGGTGAGGGTCACAATCTTCAGGAACACTCGGTCGTCGCCATTCGCGGCGGTCGCGTGAAGGATCTTCCTGGTGTGCGCTACCATGTAATTCGCGGCGTTCTGGATACCCAGGGCGTCAAAAACCGTAAGCAGCGCCGTTCGAAATATGGTGCCAAGCGGCCGAAGTAGGATTTACGGCTTCTGCGCATGTCGCGCTAAAGCCATGACAACGAAGAGACTTAGACATGTCCCGACGTCACCGTGCAGACAAGCGTGAGATCAACCCGGATCCCAAATTCGGCGATATGGTCATCACGAAATTCATGAATGCCATTATGTTTGATGGCAAGAAATCCGTTGCCGAGTC
>JAHEGF010000047.1 GCA_024645155.1 Phyllobacteriaceae bacterium
GGCGTTCGCGGATTTCCTTCAATATCCGTGCCGCGATTTCGTTCTGCTTGTCAGACAGGCGCGCCGGAAGTGTCTCGAACCAGTCGCGGGCGTTGCGGATCGACAATGCAGTGACTTCTCCGACATGGCGGCCATCGATCTTGACGGCAAGTGCTTCCGGCTTCAGCCGAAACCCGCCACAGGCCGGGCAGGGGTTTTGCGACATGTAGCGCTCTATTTCCTCGCGCATCCATGCCGAATCCGTTTCCTTCCAACGCCGCTCGAGATTGGTCACCACCCCTTCAAATATCTTGGTGGTCTGGTAGGCGCGCAGCCCGTCGTCATAGTGAAACTCGACCTTCTTGCTGCCGGTTCCGTACAATATGGCATTTTGCGCCTCTTCGTCCAACTCCTCCCAGCGGTCGCCCGGTCTGAATCCGAAATGCTTGCCGAGCGCCTCAAGCGTCTGCAGATAATAGGGAGAGCTCGACTTCGCCCAAGGTGCGACCGCGCCATCGCGCAGGGTTTTCCGGGTATCCGGTATGATCAATGACGGATCGATCGTGCGTTGCGTGCCAAGGCCATCACAGGTCGGACAGGCACCAAACGGGTTGTTGAACGAGAACAGCCGCGGTTCGATTTCGGAAATCGAGAACCCGGATACGGGGCAGGCAAATTTCTCGGAAAAGACGATGCGTTCGTGGGTTTCGTTTTTTGACTTGTTGGCCGAACCACCGCTCGACGTTTCCTCTTCCGGCAACGGCTTGTCGGCAAATTCGGCAACTGCCAGACCGTCCGCAAGCCGCAGGCAGGTTTCAAGGCTGTCGGCGAGGCGGGAGGCAATATCGCCCCTGACGACGATACGATCGACAACCACATCGATGTCATGCTTGTACTTCTTGTCGAGTGCCGGCACATCGGCGATCTCGTAGAACGTGCCGTCAACCTTGAGGCGCTGAAAACCCTTTTTCTGGAGTTCGGCGATTTCCTTGCGGTATTCACCTTTGCGGCCGCGGATCAGCGGCGCCATGATGAAAAGCCTGGTGCCTTCCTCGAGGACAACCAACCGGTCGACCATCTGGCTGACTGTCTGGCTTTCGATCGGCAAACCGGTTGCCGGGGAATAGGGGATGCCGGCGCGGGCAAACAGCAAACGCATGTAGTCGTAAATTTCGGTGACAGTGCCAACCGTGGAACGCGGATTGCGGCTGGTGGTTTTTTGTTCAATGGAGATTGCCGGTGAAAGCCCGTCGATCTGGTCGACGTCGGGCTTTTGCATCATCTCGAGAAATTGGCGTGCGTAAGCCGACAGGCTTTCGACATAGCGGCGCTGCCCCTCCGCATAAATCGTATCGAATGCAAGAGACGATTTGCCGGAACCCGACAGACCGGTCATCACGATCAGGCTGTCGCGCGGCAGGTCGAGATCGACATTCTTCAGATTGTGTTCGCGTGCGCCGCGAATTGAAATGACCTTGTGATCGCTCATCGATAGTGCCGTTTTGATCGTTGTTTTGACGCTGGCTGAACCGCATATGGTGGTTGCAGCTGGAATTGAAAGCCGGTTGATGATTCAATTGTCTTTAAGCGTTGCCGAAAGTGGCGGCAATATCAAGAACAAATATGGAACATTTTTCTGTTTGTACACCGTGATGCGATCACTTTTTGAATGCGGCATTTGAAACCCTTGACGACTCGCCAAAGCAGGAGCAGACTTTTACACGTCGCAGGGATTTGAGGCGCAGGAGCCGGAAGAGGCCCGCCTCGACGATCCGAAAGGATAGCGGCGCGATTGGAGCTGAAACAGGAAGGATGGAGGCATGACCCCGCCTGAAAGTACAAACAGGCTTCACCGCAGGTGTGAAGCCACAGCTGGATAATTCCACCCGCGTAAAGAACGGGATGGATTTCCCGGTTGCTGACAATCCGAAAATTCACTGCGGATAGATTTCAATTCATATCCGTTTTACTTAGCCGGCCCAAAGGTACGGCATTTGGGTGAACCCCATACAGGCCCTGCGCTCGGCACACGACCGGCGCAGGGCGTTCGTTTTTCAGGCCATTTGTACGTCAGCAGATGAGTTTTGCTCCCCGAGTGGTGATTTGTCCGTTATCATCAAAGCCATTACGGTCATGCAAACGGAGGCAAGCATGACGGATCGGAATCTTTTGAAAGTCGGTATTGCAGGCAGCATCATTACCGCACTTTGCTGTTTCACCCCCCTGCTGGTCATTCTGCTTGGTACAGCCGGTCTTTCGGCGGTTATCGGGTATCTGGATTTTGTGCTGTTTCCGGCGTTGGTGGCGTTTCTGGCACTGACGTTTTATGCCCTGCGAAAACGCAAGGTGGCGTGATGGATCTGCGCTCGACCATAACCTGTCCGCATTGCGGGCATAGCGAAACCGAGACCATGCCAACAGACGCCTGCCAGTGGTATTACGATTGCAAGAAATGCGGAGCACTGCTCCGGCCGAAGGATGGCGATTGCTGCGTCTACTGCTCCTACGGAAACGTTTCCTGCCCACCGGTACAGCACGGCATGCTGTGTGGGGATGGTTCGGCATCCGACTGAGAGCCTTGCCAGTCCGGTTTCTACTCAAGGTCGGCAAAGGCCCGAGCGTATTTCACGGTTCCCGTTGATACGGGCAGGGAGTTCGCTTGCAGGGCGAGCACCATTAAATATGGTCCCGCATAGGGCGAGGTGAAACCACCAGCGGCGTTGGCGGAAAACCCGAAACGCGAATAATAGGCCGGATCACCGAGGACAAATACTGCCTGCCAACCACCTTGCCGTGCGAGGTCGAGACCGCGGTTGATCAGGGCCGATGCAATGCCGTTGCGGCGGCAATTCTCCGTCACGGCGACAGGTGCCATGCCGAGTGCCGGAAATGGCGCCGTCATCGGAGAAAACGCGATGTGGCCTCCCACCGAACCATCAATATCCGCCACGAGTGCTATGGTCATGTCGCCGTCTTCGCGCAGTCTTTCAACCAGGCATGCCTCCGCCGGTCCGCCAAACGCCTCCACAAGCAACCGGCGGATGCCGTCACAGTCGCCGGGCAATTCGTCGCGAATGATCATTGCGGTTCACTAGGCATAAATTCGGCTGCCGGCAATCGGTTATACAGCCTGACGCCGATGGGACTTGAAACCGCGTGAAATTTTAAATAGAACAAACAAGGAACATTATTCCCTGTGGATAGACTGATTGCGGGAAGGCGAAATCGGTGTGGTCGTTTATGGTGCGCCGGTTGCGCCGACAGAGCGGAAAAGAACGGAGAAGGAAATGGCAGGTAGCGTAAACAAAGTGATCCTGGTCGGCAATCTGGGTGCGGACCCGGAAGTGCGGCGTCTGAATTCCGGTGACCCCGTTGTCAACATGCGGGTTGCGACATCGGAAAGCTGGCGCGACAAGGCAAGCGGCGAGCGGCGTGAAAAGACCGAATGGCACAACGTGGTCATTTTCAATGAAAACCTCGCCAAGGTCGCCGAGCAATACCTGAAAAAAGGCTCCAAGGTTTATATCGAAGGGCAGTTGCAGACCCGTTCGTGGGAAGACCAGTCCGGTCAGAAGAAATACATGACCGAAGTTGTGCTGCAGCGCTTTCGCGGAGAGTTGCAAATGCTCGATTCCCGCGACGGCGGCGGTGGCGGCTCGCGACAGGGCAGTGGTTCCGATTTCGGCCAGTCCGGACCCGGTGGCGGTGGCAGCGGCGGCGGAAGCCAGGGTGGTGGTGGCGACTTTTCGCGCGACCTGGACGACGAAATCCCGTTTTGACGCAGCGATGTGGCAGGCGAAATCCGGCCCGCGATGAAACAATCGATCGTCCAAGTGACGCTTGTTGTGCCCGATTACGATGAGGCACTGGCATTTTACGTCGGAATACTGGGGTTCGATGTTGTCGAAGACACGGTACTGACCGAAGCAAACAGGCGATGGGTCGTAATTGCGCCATCTGGCGATGCAGGTGGTGCAAGCCTTGTTCTTGGCCTCGCCGGCAACAGCAGACAGAAAATGGCCATCGGCAACCAGTCCGGAGGCCGGGTTTTCCTGTTTTTGCAAACCGATGATTTTGCTCGCGACCACAAAGCAATGGCTGCCCGCGGTGTAAGGTTCATCAAAGATCCCCGACGTGAGGCCTATGGTACAGTTGCGGTGTTTGCCGATCCGTTCGGCAATCTTTGGGACCTGATCGAATATGCGCCGGGGCATCCGTTGGCACCGCCCAATCCGGTTTCGTAAACCGAATGTGAGTGGCATCGATACGACCGCTACGGTACAGATCAGCCATGAAACAGATAGTATTTGCAGCGGTGATCATTACGATTGCATCGACCGGCTCGGCGGTTTGCGGCGAGGCCAATGTCGAAAGGGTCGAGATCAAGCAGTCGAGTGACGGGAGCTACCGGTTCGATGTCACGGTCCGCCATGCCGATACGGGCTGGGACCATTACGCCGACAAGTGGGAAGTGGTCGGAGCCGATGGCACGGTCTATGGTGTTCGCGAACTGGCACATCCCCACGTCAACGAACAACCGTTCACGCGATCGCAATCCGGTATAGAGATACCCGAGGCCGTTTCCGAAGTGACGGTGCGCGCCCATGACAAGGTCCACGGCTTCGGTGGCAAGGAAATCACGATTTCGCTTACCGGAACGCTTTAGTACCTTTTTCCGGGCGGTCAGGGAGCTGCCGCGATTGCCTTGATGCCATCGGCAACGAACTGCACGGCAAGTGCCGCCAGAATGACCCCTAGTAGCCGGCTGAGGATTGTGCGGCCAGTTTCTCCAAGAAGATGGTCAACGCGCTCTGACAGCAGGAAAACCAGCCATGTCAGGGTAATTATTCCGAATATGATGCCGACCAGTGCGGCGCGCGGGGCCGGACCTGCCAGATCGCCCGACAACAGGATCGCCGCCGATATCGCGCCGGGTCCGGCAATCAGCGGTATTGCAAGCGGAAAAACGGCGACATTCTGGATCATGTCCTTGGTGATGGCCCGTTCGGCACTTTTTTCGTGACGCTGCTGACGGCGTTCGAAAATCATCTCGAAGGCGATGTAGAACAGCAGCAGGCCGCCGGCGACCCTGAATGCCGGCAGTGTGATGCCGAACAGGGCGAGAATTGCGGTGCCGGCAACGGCGAACAAAGCCAAAACCGCAAATCCTATGACCGTGGCGCGGGTTGCGACCTGCATCCGTTCGGCGCGGTTCATGCCACTGGTAAGCGCCAGAAACAGCGGAGCCAGACCGGGCGGATCGATGGTGACAAGCAAGGTCACCAGTGCGTTGAACAATACATCTGACATGGATTTCCGCTCCCGCTGACCGCCGTCCATTCGAGATACCGGGCCGTGAACATGACACCGGTATCAGTGTCTCGTAGCGGTTCGCGGGCAATGAATCCAGCACTACCGCCCCATTCGGGACCAACAGCGCAACAAACATCTTTCAAAATCTGGTTGAGCAAAAGATATATACTTGAAAACATTGCATAAAACAGGAGGCGCCGAACCGTCCGGAAATTGGCATTTCACGGCGGTTTTGGCTATAAGTCTCCAGTGATTCCATAACAAGGTGATGAACCGGTTTGACTGAACAAAAACCACCTTCGGGACCCGTCGGTCCAGGTAGCGGCATAGGCCCGATCTCGATCATCGAGGAGATGCAGCGTTCGTATCTCGATTATGCGATGAGCGTGATCGTCAGCCGGGCGCTGCCTGATGTCCGTGACGGCCTCAAACCGGTCCACAGGCGCATCCTCTATGCCATGCATGAGAGTGGCTATCACTGGAACAGGAAGTACGTAAAATCGTCACGCATCGTCGGCGACGTGATGGGTAAATACCACCCTCATGGTGACAGCGCGATATACGATGCAATGGTACGCATGGCACAGGACTGGTCGTTGCGCGTGCCGCTGGTCGACGGGCAGGGCAATTTCGGTTCGATCGACGGCGATCCGCCGGCGGCGATGCGCTACACCGAATCGCGCCTCGAAAAGATCGCCCACAGCCTGCTCGAAGACATTGACAAGGATACGGTCGATTTCCAGGAGAACTACGACGGTTCGGAAAGCGAACCGAAGGTTTTGCCGGCGCGTTTTCCCAATCTGCTGACCAATGGTTCCGGCGGCATCGCTGTTGGAATGGCGACAAACATTCCGCCGCACAATCTTGTCGAAGTCATCAATGGCTGCATCGCGATGATCGAAAATCCGTCGATCGAGCTTGCCGAGATGATGGAAATCATCCCGGGGCCGGATTTTCCGACAGGCGGCATCGTGCTCGGCAAGGCAGGCATTCACAGCGCCTATTCGACGGGCCGCGGGTCGATACTGATGCGCGGACGGGTGGCGGTCGAGGAAATCCGCAATGACCGGGAAGCCCTGATCATCACCGAGGTACCCTACCAGGTCAACAAGGCCTCGATGATCGAGAAGATGGCCGAACTGGTGCGTGACAAGCGGATCGAGGGCATCTCCGATATCCGCGATGAATCCGACCGCAAGGGTTACCGGGTTGTTGTCGAACTGAAACGTGACGCGGTTGCCGACGTGGTGTTGAACCAGCTCTACCGCTACACGCCCTTGCAAACGTCGTTTGGCGCCAACATGGTTGCGCTCACCGGCGGCAAGCCGGAGCAGATGATTCTGCTCGACATGCTGCGTGCATTTGTGGTTTTCCGTGAGGAAGTGGTCAGCCGGCGCACCAAGTATCTTCTCGGCAAGGCACGCGACCGCGCCCATGTTCTTGTTGGTCTCGCAATCGCTGTTGCAAATATCGAGGAAGTCATCGCCTTGATCCGCAAGGCACCGGATCCGCAAACGGCGCGTGAGCAGTTGATGGAAAGGCGCTGGCCGGCGAGGGATGTCGCACCACTGATCGAACTGATTGATGACCCGCGCCACCGTCTCAACGATGACGGCACCTACAACCTGTCTGATACGCAGGCGCGTGCAATCCTCGAACTGCGTCTGCAACGCCTGACCGCGCTTGGCCGCGATGAGATTGCCGACGAACTGAACACCATTGCCGACGAGATAAAGGATTATCTGGACATCCTGTCTTCACGCGCGCGCATCCAGCAGATCGTAATCGGGGAACTGGCTGAAATACGCGAGGAATTCGGCACGCCAAGACGGACCGAGCTTGCCGAAGGCGGCGCCGACATGGACGACGAGGATCTGATTGCGCGCGAGGACATGGTCGTCACGGTCAGTAATTCCGGATACATCAAGCGGGTTCCGCTTTCGATCTACCGGGCACAGCGGCGCGGCGGCAAGGGCCGGTCCGGCATGTCGACGAAGGAAGAGGATTTCGTTACCCGCCTGTTTGTCGCCAACACCCATACGCCCATTTTGTTTTTCTCGTCACGGGGCATAGTCTACAAGGAAAAGGTCTGGCGACTGCCGATTGGCTCACCGCAGTCACGCGGCAAGGCGTTGATCAACATGCTGCCGCTGGAACAGGACGAGCGTATCACGACAATCATGCCGTTGCCCGAGGACGAGGACAGCTGGGGCGAACTCGACGTGATGTTTGCGACCACCCGCGGGACTGTGCGTCGCAACAAGCTGTCGGATTTTGTTCAGGTCAACCGCAATGGCAAGATCGCTATGAAGCTTGATGAGGCAGATGCCATAGTCGGGGTCGAAACCTGCTCGGAAGACAGCGATATCATGCTGACCACCGCATTGGGGCAGTGCATCCGCTTCAACGTCAATGATGTTCGCGTGTTTGCCGGCCGTAATTCAATCGGTGTCCGCGGGATCAAGCTGGGCAAGGCCGACGAAATCATATCGATGTCGGTCCTGCACCATGTCGACGCGACGCCGGAAGAACGCACTGCCTTCCTGAAACATGCAGCGATGGAGCGCCGCGCGCTTGCTGCCGAGGCGTCTGACGAAGACAGTGTTGATCCTGCCATAAGTGACGAAGAAGACGAAATCGCTGGCGATGGGTCAATCAGCGCAGAGCGTTTCGAAGAACTGAAAGAACACGAGGAGTTCGTTCTGTCTGTGAGTGAATTCGGTTATGGCAAACGCACTTCCTCATACGATTTCCGTGTCTCTGGCCGCGGCGGTAAAGGGATCAAGGCAACCGACACAAGCAAACGAGGCGAAATCGGACCGCTGGTCGCTTCGTTTCCCGTCGAGGATGGTGACCAGATCATGCT
Source organism: Phyllobacteriaceae bacterium (assembly GCA_024645155.1). Classification (GTDB taxonomy): domain Bacteria; phylum Pseudomonadota; class Alphaproteobacteria; order Rhizobiales; family Rhizobiaceae; genus JAHEGF01. The sequence continues at coordinate 8,159 of JAHEGF010000047.1, forward strand.
GGTTACCAATGGCGGTCAGGTCATCCGCGTTCCGGTGCACGACATCCGCTTTGCAAGCCGCGCAACCAAGGGCGTGACGATCTTCAACACCGGCGGCGACGAAAAGGTCGTATCAGTGGAGCGGATCTCGGAACCGCACGGTGAAGATGAAAACGATGAAAACGGCGGCACGGAGGCGGACCGGCAGGGTGATGACACCGGCGGGACGGCCTGAGATATCCTGACAGGCAAAGAAACGTCTTCTTAATCAGCGCGAAACCGGGTTTCTCCATTGCTGGTGCTTTACCAGGCGCTGGTGGCCGATCTCCAGGGTATGCAGGCGCCTGGATTCCTCATGTAGCGCAATAGCTGTTGCTATCATCATGGCAATTGTCATGGCCGCGGCGAGTACAATAATGATCATTGTTCCACTCCTCTTGTGCCGATGAAATGTGCGAGTCCGTGTTTCATTCCATCAATGGCATACCTATCGCGCACTCGTTGTGAACAGGCTCTGATGGGCCTATTCATCTGCGGTTCACCGGACAGGTGTGTGATGGTAGCACCGGCTTAGGTCTTGCGCTCGGGGAGCTTTGTTCTAGGGTTATGAGACGGTTACCGGAGTCGGCCAAATGCCTGAGCTTTCAGTTCTGATTTCGTTTGTGATGATTACCGCAGTCGTTGTCATCGTGCCCGGCCCAACGGTTACTGTCATCGTGGCAAATTCGCTGCGACACGGCTACAAAGCCGGATTGGCAAATGTCGCGGGCACCCAGCTTGGCATTGCCCTTATGATTGTCGTGCTTGCAGCAGGATTTTCGGCTGTTGTCGAATACATGGCGTCACTATTTGATATCCTGCGGATCACCGGTGCCGTCTATCTGATATGGCTCGGGATAAGACTGTGGCGCTCCAATGGCACGCTGGCGGTTACGGTCGCGCATGTACCCGACCCTTCCGGCCGGTCATTTGTCGCGCAAGGGTTCATGGTCATTTGCTCCAATCCCAAAGCGTTGCTGTTTTTCGGGGCCCTGATCCCGCAATTTGTCAGTCCGGATAGCGGTAATCCCGCTTGCCAAACGGTTCTGTTTGGAGCCCTGTTCATGGCAATTGCGACGGTGTTTGATTCCGTCTACGCATTTGCAGCCGGTGGTGCAGGTCATTTGTTGAGCCGTTCGCGTCTGAAGCTCGTTGAACGGCTGTCGGGGACGGCCTTGATTTTTGGTGGAGCGTGGCTGCTGGCCATGCGTCGGCAAGCCCAGGGAGTTTTCCAATGAACAAGTCGGCTCTTTTTTTGGCTTTAACCCTTTCCATCGCAACCGCATTGCCGGCGCGTGCCACCGGCGACATCGACTGCAAGGCGGTTGACGGTTCCGATGCCGAATTGACCCTGAATATCGGGACATTACCGGTTTTGAACATCCTGGCGGCGACAATCGTTGTAAATGACACGGTCTGGTCGACAAATCCGGGAAAAGGCGAGATCGAGATCATTGTCGGCCAGGCGGCCGAGGACGGCAACTTGCTGATAGCCGACTTTACCGACACCAATGTGCTCGGCATCGTTGCCTCGCTCCGGCTGTTGCAGGCCGATGCGCGAGACGATTTCGTTCGCGCAGGCACGTTGGAGATCACGGGGACCAGCGCACATGGCATGCTGTGTGTGGGACCGTAGCCGCGTGGTCCAATTAGTGCGGTTCGGCGAATTGCAATCGGCCGACAGCCTCTGTAGAAGCTGAATTCATGACAAGCACAGCCCTCTATGCCGGCTCGTTTGATCCGGTCACCAACGGCCACATGGATATTCTGCGCGGAGCCCTGGTTCTCGCGGATTCAATCATCGTTGCGATTGGTGTCCAGGCAAACAAGAACCCGCTGTTCACTTTTGAGGAGCGGGTTGAACTGATCAAAGAAGCGTCGTCTCAGTCTTTGGGAAAAGATGCTTTACGGATCCACGTCGTCTCGTTTTCGGGGCTGGTGGTTGATGCTGCGCGCGAACACAATGCACGTATCATGGTACGCGGTCTGCGTGACGGCACCGATCTCGATTACGAGATGCAGATGTCAGGCATGAACGGGCAAATGGCGCCCGACGTGTTAACGGTATTTCTTCCTGCCAGTCCGGCGGTTCGCCACATTACCGCTACGCTGGTGCGCCAGATTGCGGCAATGGGCGGCGATATCAACGATTTTGTCCCGGCGGTGGTTGCCGAGGCAATTGCAAAGAAACTCTCTCAGTAAAGACACGGAAATCCCAATGCGAAACCTATGGCTGACGGCTGGCGCAATCGCGCTTTTCACACTCTTTGGCATCGTGCGGGGCCTGGCTGCTTCGCCTGAAGATACGCTGATCCTGAACCTGCCCGGTGGCGAGGTGCGTATTGCACTGCGCCCTGATATCGCACCGAAACATGTGGCGCAGATCAAGAAGCTCGTGCGTCAGGGTGAATACGACAATGTCGCTTTCCACCGTGTCATCGACGGCTTCATGGCACAAACCGGCGATGTGCAGTTCGGGGACCTCGAAGACGGCTATTCCGAGCAGCGCGTCGGCACCGGTGGCTCCGGCCTTCCGGATATTCCGGCAGAATTTTCCAACACCAATTTCATGCGCGGCGTTGTCGGCATGGCCCGTTCGCAGGACCCGGATTCGGCCAATTCGCAGTTCTTCATCATGTTTGATGCGGCGCCGCATCTCCACGGCGGTTATACGGTCGTGGGTGAAGTGGAAGCCGGCATGGAATTTGTCGATGCACTGAAAAAGGGTTCACCGGCCCAAAATGGATCGGTCAACGATCCGGACCGCATCATTTCGGCCAAGATAGCTGCCGACCAGTAATCTGAATAACTAGTCACAAGGATAGAAACATGACCGATATCAAAGATCCGGAAAACACCATCATCATGGACACGACGCAGGGAAAGGTCGTGATCGAACTTCATTCCGACCTTGCCCCGAAACATGTCGCCCGTATCAAGGAACTGACACGGGAAGGTGCTTATGACGGCGTGGTGTTTCACCGGGTAATTGATGGATTCATGGCACAAACCGGCGATGTGAAATTCGGCAAGTCCACCGGCGCGGACTTCAATCCTTCACGGGCGGGCATGGGCGGATCGGACCGTCCGGATCTCGAGGCGGAATTTTCCAACTTGAACCATGCGCGCGGAACCTGTTCGATGGCGAGGGCACAGAATCCGAATTCCGCCAATTCGCAGTTTTTCATCTGCTTTGATGACGCCGCGTTTCTCAACCGGCAATACACTGTTTGGGGTCAGGTCGTTTCCGGGATGGACAATGTCGACAAGATCAAGCGCGGCGAGCCGGTCCCCGATCCTGACAAGATCGTGTCCATGAAGGTTGCAGCAGACGCGGAATAATCGGCTTTACACTTGTATCCGGCGGCGCCACTTTGCGTGGCGCCGTTTGCTTTTCCGGCCCAATAGGCGAAAATTATCCGATGCGCGTCGATCTGTTCGATTTTGACCTGCCACCCGACAAGATAGCGCTACGCCCCGCAGTACCGCGGGATTCCGCGCGCCTTCTGCATGTTCAGGCAAACGGAGCGCTCGAAGACCGCCAGATGACTGACCTGCCATCACTGGTGAAGCCGGGTGACCTGCTGGTATTCAACAACACCAAGGTCATCCCAGCCCAGCTTTTTGGCGTGAGGCACCGGGGCGACAGCGTGTTGCGCGTATCAGCGACCTTGCATCAACGATGCGGTCAGGATCGCTGGAAAGCATTCATACGCCCGGCAAAACGGCTCAGACAGGGCGACAGGCTTCGCTTTGGCAGTAACAATCCCGCCTGTCTCAGCGGTTCGCTGGACGGCACAATTGCCCAAAAAGGCGACAATGGCGAAATCGAGATCGCTTTCGACCTTGGCGGGCCGGTTCTCGATGAGGCGATTACCGCGATCGGGCACATCCCGCTGCCGCCATATATTGCATCCAAAAGACCGGACGATGAACGCGATCGCTTGGACTACCAGACAGTGTACGCAGAAAAGGAAGGGGCGGTTGCCGCCCCGACGGCCGGATTGCATTTCACTACCGAACTTCTTAAAATACTTGAATTAAATAATATAAACCATTGTTTTATAACACTTCATGTTGGTGCTGGTACTTTTATACCGGTCAAGGCCGATGATACCGATGAGCACCGGATGCATGCGGAATACGGGGAGATCGGTCACGAGACCGCAGCATTGATCAACAAGACAAGGAAGAGTGGCGGGCGGGTAGTTGCCGTTGGCACAACATCGCTGCGGCTCTTGGAATCGGCAGCCGATGAGGCAGGCAGGGTCCGTGCGTGGTCCGGTTCCACCGATATCTTCATAACGCCGGGATACCGGTTTCGGCTTGTCGACGGGCTGGTTACCAATTTCCACCTGCCGCGGTCGACGCTCTTCATGCTGGTTTGCGCGTTTTCGGGCATCAAAACCATGCATGCCGCCTATGCCCACGCCGTTGAATACGGCTACCGTTTCTATTCCTATGGAGACGGCAGCCTGTTATGGAGGCAAAAGTGAACGGGCAGACACCGTTTTCGTTTGCCGTGCATGCAACCGACGGCGCAGCGCGGTGTGGCGAAATAACGACGGCCCGCGGGGCCGTTCGAACGCCTGCATTCATGCCGGTAGGCACCGGTGGAACCGTCAAGGCAATGTACATGGACCAGGTTCGCGACCTCGGTTCGGATATCATCCTAGGCAATACCTACCATCTGATGCTGAGACCGGGGGCAGAACGAATTGCCCGCCTCGGCGGCCTGCACGAGTTTGCGCGCTGGCCGAACCCGATTTTGACGGATTCCGGCGGGTTTCAGGTGATGTCGCTGGCAAATCTGCGCAAGATCGACGAGAACGGTGTCCGCTTCAGTTCTCATATCGACGGTTCGAAGCACGACCTGACACCGGAACGGTCAATCGAAATCCAGGGCCTGTTGGATTCGGACATTCAAATGCAACTTGACGAGTGCATCGCATTACCCGCGAGCCGCGACGATACGCGGCGGGCCATGGAATTGTCGTTGCGCTGGGCGGAGCGTTGCAAGGCAGCCTTTGGCGATCAAAGGGAAAAGGCAATGTTCGGTATCGTTCAGGGCGGAGCGGACCCGGACCTGCGTACCGAATCGGCGACGGCACTGACAGGTTTCGACCTGAAAGGGTACGCAATCGGTGGTCTGGCAGTCGGCGAACCGCAGGAAACCATGCTGGCCATGCTTGAGGTCACCTGTGCCGCACTTCCCGCTGGCAAACCGCGCTACCTGATGGGCGTTGGCACTCCCGACGACATATTGAAAGCGGTGGGCCGGGGTGTCGACATGTTCGATTGCGTGATGCCGACACGGGCAGGGCGCCACGGCCTTGCCTTTACGCGTTACGGCAAGGTCAATTTGAAAAATGCCCGCCATGCGGACGATCCGAGGCCACTTGATGACACTTCCGATTGCCCGGCAACGCGCGACTACTCGCGCGCGTATCTGCACCATCTTGTGCGTTCGGGCGAAGCCTTGGCCGGCATGCTGCTGACCTGGAGCAATCTCGCCTATTACCAGTCCCTGATGTCCGGAATTCGCAGCTCCATTACCGCTGGAAATATTACAGAATTCGCTGAAAACGTTACCGCTGGCTGGGAACGCGGAGATATTCCCGCACGGTAGCTATCAGTACATAAAACATTGGTATAACATGACCAATGGCGGCCGCCGATATACTATCATCCGAGCCCGCACCGTCCGGTCGCGGCATCTCAAGCAACTTCAGGAGGCTTTCCATCAAAGAGAATTCCGCATTTGACGAAATGTTGAAAGATGATGGTTCGACGACACCAGCCTATGCCGACTATTTCAAATGGATGGAAGCCCAGAACAAGGGGCAGATGCTGCAAAAGGCGCGTGATGCGGAAGCGGTATTTCGCAAAACCGGGATCACTTTTGCCGTTTATGGCGAGCAGGAGGCGGCTGAACGCCTGATACCCTTCGACCTTGTGCCGCGCATCATTTCGGGAAGCGAATGGCGCCGTTTGACCCAGGGCATCGAGCAGCGGGTGATTGCACTCAATGCATTTCTCGATGACATCTACCACCGCCAGGAAATCCTCAAGGCCGGACGAATACCGCTCGAACTGATTGCCGACAATGACGCTTTTCTGCCCGAGATGATCGGTTTCCGGCCACCGGGCGGTGTGTACACCCATATAGTCGGTGTCGACATCGTGCGTACCGGCCCGAACGACTTTTTTGTCCTTGAGGACAATGCGCGTACACCGTCCGGCGTTTCCTACATGCTGGAAAACCGTGAAACCATGATCCAGCTTTTTCCGGAGTTGTTTCAACAGATCAGTGTTCGGCCGGTCATGAACTACCCGCAGGCGCTTAGAAACTCGCTCCGGGCGGTCAAACCGCAATCGGCTCCGGATTCACCACGCACTGTTGTTTTGACGCCGGGCATCTACAACTCCGCATATTTCGAGCATTCGTTCCTCGCCGATCAGATGGGTGTGGAACTGGTTGAGGGTTCGGACCTGCGCGTTCACGACGGCAAGATCGCCATGCGCACAACGGAGGGGTACGCACCGATTGACGTGATATACAGGCGTGTCGATGACGACTATCTCGATCCGCTGACATTCAATCCCGAATCGGCATTGGGCGTACCGGGGATTATGGACGTCTACAGGGCCGGCAATGTCACGATTGCCAATGCGCCTGGAACGGGCATCGCCGATGACAAGGCGATTTACTCCTACATGCCGGAGATTGTGGAATTCTACACGGGGAACAAGGCGATCTTGCAAAATGTTCCGACATGGCGCTGCTCCGAACCTGACAGTCTGAGCTATGTTCTCGACAATCTGGCAGACCTTGTCGTCAAGGAAGTCCACGGATCCGGCGGTTACGGGATGCTGGTCGGTCCTGCGGCATCAAAGCGGGAACTCGGAGCTTTTGCCGCAAAACTCAAGGCCAGGCCTTCCAACTATATCGCCCAGCCAACACTGTCTTTGTCGACGTGCCCGATACTGACCAAAAAGGGGCTGGCACCCCGCCATGTGGATCTGCGGCCCTTCGTACTGGTTTCAGACAAGATCGAGATCATTCCGGGCGGGCTGACCCGGGTGGCGTTAAAGGCGGGATCGCTTGTGGTCAATTCCTCGCAGGGAGGCGGCACCAAGGACACCTGGGTGCTGGACGACTGAGATGCTGGGAAGAACTGCAAACGGACTTTTCTGGATGAACCGTTCGATCGAGCGGGCGGAGAACATGGCGCGGCTGCTTGATACCGGTCTGCACATGGCCTCGACCCGTGCAATGGGCAGCGGCGATGAATGGGCATCGATCCTGATGAGCGCGGGTGCTGAAAAAGCCTTCAGCGAACGTCATGACGAACACACTTTGGAAAATGTTGCCGACTTCCTGTTACGCGACCGGACCAATCCATCCAGCGTCCTGTCTTCGATCGAACTGGCGCGGACAAACGGCCGCATGGTGCGAACCGCGCTAACCCGCGACACGTGGGAAGCACTCAACGAAGCCTGGATGGTATTGGGCGACCTGATGAAAAAGCCGGTAGATCAGCGTGATCTGCCGCGGGTGCTCAATGCGGTAAAACGGGAAACGGCCCTGGTTCGCGGTACAGCACATGGAACTATGCTGCGTTCAGACAAGTTTTCGTTCCTGCGGCTTGGCACCTATCTCGAGCGGGCAGACAACACGGCGCGCATCCTTGACGTCAAATACTACGTCTTGTTGCCATCGGTAAAATGGGTCGGCTCGTCGCTCGACAACCGGCAGTGGGAATCCATATTGCGCTCTGTATCGGCACACCGCGCCTATCGCTGGTCCTACGATAGCCCTTACAATCCAACAGATATTTCTGACTTTCTGATTCTGAACAGCCGGATGCCACGGTCGCTTTCCCATTGTTATAAGATGATCGACGAATGCCTGTGCGAACTGGATGCCGCCTATGACAACCGCCATGACTGCCACAACAAGGCCGACTCCATCCGGGCCAAGTTGTCGGTCTCATCAATCGACGATGTCTTCGAAGAGGGGCTGCACGAGTTTCTTGTTACATTCATTCGTGACAACTACCAGCTCAGCCAGGATATTTCCGAAGCCTATCGTTTTTACTGAGTTTGGATCGGCGTAATGCTTCTGAAAATTTCCCATAAAACGGAATATCGGTATGACGGACCGGTAGGATATGCGCTTCAGCGGTTGCGCCTTGAACCGAAAAGCGATGCGGCGCAAACCGTCATTTCATGGCAAATCGATATCGATGGGGGCAGACCGGAGGTCAGTCTGACAGACCACCATGGAAACCAGACGCTGCTGATCAGCAGTCATGGCCAGCCGGATGCGATCACGATCCACGCCCATGGCCAGGTTGAAACCACCGACACTGCCGGAATAACCGGCCCGCACAGGGGACTGGTACCGTTGTGGCTCTATATGCGCCCGACCGCATTGACAAAGGCAGGGCCGGGTATCCGGAAACTTGTTCCGATAATCAAAGGCGCATCAGGCGTCGACCAATTTCACCTGCTGATGGCTGAAATCGCTACGAATGTTGAATATGAGACCGGCACGACCGAATCTCATACGACCGCCGAAGAAGCGTATGTCAGCGGGTCGGGCGTTTGCCAGGATCATGCGCACATCTTTATTGCGGCATCACGCGCGGCCGGTTTTCCGGCGCGCTATGTCAGCGGATATCTGATGATGAACGACCGGATCGACCAGGTTGCAAGC
>JAHEGF010000253.1 GCA_024645155.1 Phyllobacteriaceae bacterium
CCATGAGAAAGGAAAGCAGTTCCCATCCCTGTGCATTGAGGACGTCTTCACGGGTAAATTGGGCCGCGTCCGCCTTGTCGACGGCCAGCATCATCGCATCGGGTATCTTGCGGAACCGCGAGCGGCCGCCAAAAAACTCGTAGACGACACGGGCCGCTGACGGCGCGCTCGCATCGATAATGTGGTTCGTGTAGCCTGCGCCAAGACGCTTGGTTTCTGAATCATGATGATCAAACGCCGCAAACACGCCCGGTACATAGGGGAGGTTTGTCGAAATGTCGCGGATGGTCACAGCGATCTTTCCGTCCTGCATGTCCTTGGGATGCACAAAGTCGATTTCTCCGACGATTCCGATTTCCTTCAACAGGACGGCGCATACCAACCCATCCATGTCCGAGCGGGTGATCAGCCGGTAGCCATCGGCCGGTTTGTTCAAAATGATATGGCCGGGCGACATTGTCATCTGGTAGGATTTGTTGAGCATGCTTCTCCCCTCGAAATGGCAGCGGGAAATCTACACGGGGTTATTCTTACGAATACTTAACTGTCACGTTTGCTCGGCCACCCTTCAAAAACAGTCTAAACAAAAGGTTACCGGAGTTTACGGATCTAACCTTGCGTCTAACTGCCGGATAATCCGGCACGGGTACTGAATGCCCGTGCTGTTTGGTGGTATCTTCCATGGCCGTTACATCAAGATTGGCCAAAACCAACGCATTGCGGATACGGGTTTCACCCCGGGCAAGGCACTTAAAGAGCCCGATCCGAGCCTACAAACCTTCCCGATGCGGCAAACCCGTAAAATCCGGTGGCGATCAGTGCGGCACCGAATAGTGCAGCCGTCGCCTGGGCCGCAACTATGCCGCCCGCAGGACTAAGGCCAATGCCGAACGCGATTGCCGTGACCATCAACGATACCGCAATCGCTTTCGGCAGTATGGCGATTTTCATCCAGCTCCAGCCGAGCAGCACATATCCAACCATGGTGAGCAAACCCGACAACGGAAAGACCAGCGACATCCAACCCATCGCGTCCCCTGCGCCGTGGTCGGTGATAACTCGCGGGTAATGCACGGCAAGATAGGGCGCGATCAGGAATTCGTAATAGTCGAGGCCGAAAATCAGGCTCATTCCGAAAAAAACTGCAACGTATCCGATCAGGCCAGAACCACCGGACCGCGTGAAAGTCACCGCATAAAGTGCTGTCGTCGCCAGCAGGCCGAACAAAACAGACACAGCGAACAGGACGTGAATGACCATCCATGACCGCGAAGCGATTGTTTCGGGCGTCATGTGATGAGGATGGGAAACATAGGAATATCCGAGGGCAAGCCCGCTTACCATCAGCCCGCATCCGGCGGTTTTGACAAGTGTCTGTACGTTCATATCAATTCTCCGAAAGCTGGTTGATATTGGAATTCCTGCTGCGTAGCCGCCGGACAAGCGCCAGTGCCAGAAAAATGGCGACCAGCGACGGGATGCCGGCAGCTAAGACCTGGGCAGCGGTCACCAGGACATTGGTTCGCAAACGCGTATCCTGTTCAATACGTGCTCCGGCCACCGAAAACCGGACATCCTGCCAATCCGGCAATCCGAAACTGGTCCAGGCACCATTCGAATACCCATAGGGTTCCGTCGGGATACCGAATACCGGGCGGTTAAGTTCGCCATCCCCGTCAGCGTCTTGGTAAACAATGAGCGCATAGTCACCGTCCGGCAGCCCGGATTCCGTCCAGCGGGCCACGCCACCGGTAATTTCGGTTTCAACAATTGCCACAGGTACTGTTATGCCGCGGTATCCGTCCTCGCCGTTTAACAGAACGATGCGGGCCTGACCCGCGCCGGTCGGAAAACCGCTGATCGAAACGTTCAGCTCGCCCGCTATAGGTGCGGTCGCAGGCAATAACAGGATTGCCGTTCCTGCCGCCAGGGTCTTCAGATGCTGTTTCATTTTTGTCTCCAATCTCCGGCAATTTGGCCGCTGGGAACTCCGAAACCAGGGGCAACTGCGTTATATGAAACCACCACCGACAACGCTCTACCCTTGACGCCCAGCGTCTCCGTGTTGCGCAAGACACCGGATAACCTGCACGGAGTGATCGATTGCCTGGAAATGGAAGACCACTATCTCCGCGTCCATAGCGGGCAAAATAGCGGACTCGTGCTTTACCGCATGGACGACGCCGAAACTGATCTGAAGGATTGCGATGGCGTACGCGTTCACCGTTCTTGGTGGGTCGGCCGCCACGCCATTGCCGACGTCATCACAGATGGCGGCAAGCGCCTTGTTCGCCTGAAAAACGGTATGCGCGTACCGGTGGCGCGAACACGATTTGCGCAGTTGCGCGACGAAGGCTGGTTATAGCGCGGGTTGACCGTTTCGTCGCGCCACGACGAGATACCCCGGCACCGGCAATCCTTGCTCATGGCGGATAGTAACATCTTCCAGCATCAGCACATCAAGATTGACCCTGTGCAGAGCCTTGCGGATATAGGCCCCGCCATGGGCAAAGCGCTGAAAGCGCCCGACTTTGTAGTCGCTGTTCCCCAGTTCGTCAGGCGGCAGCGTTTCGCACGAAAATGCAAACACCCCCTCACTCTCCAGGCAGGCCGAAACACCGCTGAACAATGGTATGACATCACCCAGATAGGGCAGTACGTCAGTTGCAACGACGAGGTCGAACGGTTCCTCGTCCCAGGTTTCTGCAAATGCCACAGCCTCGCCGACATAAAGATCATCGTAGACGCCGCGGTCATCGGCCATCGCGACCATGTTTTCCGACAGGTCGAAACCGGTGATGTGGGCGGCCATGTCGCGCATCGCCGCGCCTGACAGACCGGTGCCGCAGCCGATGTCGAGCATCCGGCGGTAGGGTCCGGGCGCATGTTCGGCCAGCGCGCGCTGGGTGACCAGCGGAATGGCGTATCCGAGATCGTCAACCAGTATCCGGTCGAACTGTTCGGCATGCTGGTCAAACAGTGTTTCGACATAGGCGTCGGGCGCCTTGCCAGGTGTTGGCCCACAACCAAGACTCGCCAGGCGGATAGCTGCACCGCCGTGGTCGTCGGGATCAAGTGCAAGGCACTCGCGATAGGCTGTCGCGGCAGCCGTACGATCCCCGGTTTTTTCGAGCCGAAGGGCGCGGTTGTAGGTTTCGGCAAGCGCCTCTTCGTCGATCGTCGGTGTTTTCGGCATCAGTTTCCGTGTCAACTTTCCCCACTGCGCTTATCTCTCCGGTACAGAAGTAACAAGGCAAACCCGATCGTCACCTCTGCTTGGTAGAGGTGGAGCGGCAAATTCCGGCCGCTATGTGCGATTTCACTTTGCGTTATTCGTCACTCCACAAGTCCGGCTTTGGCAAATCCCTGCCTGATCCGTTCCGCATCAGCGGGATCCCTGAACGGCAGACGTGTAATATGTGCATCAAACGAATAACGCGGATTGATCCGCTTCAACTCGGTCCATACGCGACCCGCTTCTTCCGTCCGCCCGAGATGACCGAGCGCCGAAATCAGAAGACCGCGGGTCAGGTCGGTGTTCGGTGTACGCCGGATACGTTCGCCAAAGCTCTCGACGGCCTTGTCAAACTGACCGGCCACCAGATAGGCCGAACCGATGAAGTGCCAGAACAGATGCCCCATCAGCGGGTCAAGGCGCAGGGCGTGCTCAAGGTCCGGTATGCCTTCGAGCGGCACACCGTCGTAGATTCTCGTCATGCCGCGCAAACCGATCGCCAGCGAGAAATTGGGACTGAGTGCCAGTGCGCGCTCCATAGCAGCGACCGATCCTGCAAGATCGCGTTCCCAGAATTTTACCAGTGCGGCAATGTAATAGGCATAGGGAAGGTCTGGACCTTTTTCGAGCGCAAGCTTGCTGAAATGGGCCGACAGTTCCTTGCTGTCAGGCAATCCTATCCAGTTGTTCTGGAAGTCGCGATTGTAGGCATGGGCAAGACCCGCATAGGGCCCGGCATAGTCGGGGTCGAGCTCGATCGCGCGAGTAAAGCAGTGAATGGCTCGTTCGAACATTTCCCTGGTATTCTCGTTGCTGAGTAACGCCTCGCGCCCCTGCAGATACAAGTCGTGCGCCTCCATGTTTCGCGTCGGCACCTCGCCGATGCGCTTTGTTTCGGCGGGAGACAGCTTTATCTTGAGTGCATCCACGATACTGGTTGTGACATCATCTTGCAGTGCGAAAATGTCCGCGATCTCGCGGTCATAGCGCTCCGCCCACAGGTGCATGCCGGTTTTCGTCTCAATCAGCTGCGCAGTTATCCTTATGCGGTTGCCGGCGCGGCGGATCGACCCCTCAAGAACGGAAGTGACGCCCAGTTCGCGTCCTACCACGCGAATGTCGGGGTTCTTGCCCTTGTAGGCAAAGCTCGAATTGCGGGCAATCACCAGAAGGCCTGCAATCTTGGAAAGATCCGTGATGATGTCCTCGGTAATGCCGTCGGAAAAATACTCCTGTTCGGGATCGCCGGACATGTTATCGAACGGCAGCACGGCAATGGAAGCCTGCTCACCATGCGCCTTTCCAGGTACGCCTGGCGGCTGCGCGGAGCGGCTTTCTGAACGGTCATCGTCAGGGTGCCACATCCACACGCGCATCAGCCGGTCAATGTTCTTGACCGTAATGTCGCCGCCATCTCGGAATACAGCATCGGCACGCGTGCCAACGCTGTCATTGACTATCGCAGAGATGCAGATACCGCCGGGCTCGGCAAGTGGTTCAAGCCTCGCGGCAACGTTGACACCATCGCCGTAAATGTCGTCGCCATCGATGATGACATCGCCAAGGTTGATTCCAATCCTCAGAGCGATGGTTTCGCCGGCGGGTCGCGCC
>JAHEGF010000254.1 GCA_024645155.1 Phyllobacteriaceae bacterium
ATGAACTGACTGTCGATTACCTCAAGGTGCGCAAGCAGTTCGGCGTACCGATCAGCATGTTCCAGGTGTTGCAGCATACCGCCGTCGACATGTTCATTGCAGCCGAGCAGGCTCGCTCAATCACCCACTACGCAACGATGATGGCAGACAGTACCGACGCCGGCGAACGTGGCCGTGCCATGGCGGCAGCCAAGGCCGAGATCGGGCGCGGCGGACGCCTCGCCGGGCAAAACGCGATCCAGCTTCATGGCGGCGTTGGCATGACGATGGAATATTCCATCGGCCACTACTTCAAGCGCATGACGATGATAGACAAGACCTTCGGCGACGCCGACCATCATCTTGAACATTTGGCTGAGATGGGAGGTTTGTTCGGCCAGCAAGACCGATAACGCTAGGCGACGGCTTCAACCGCAACGGCGGGTGCAGGTTCGCTGGAACAGTAGATGCCGTATAACGCTTCAAGCAGTTGCTCGACTTCACGCGAAGCGACGCGATAATAGATCGTGCGCCCGTCGCGCCTTGTCTCGACCAGTTTGAGTGCACGAAGCTTGGCAAGCTGCTGGGACAGCGCAGACTGATTCATGCCGACGGCGTCGGCCAAGGGCTGTACTGCCATTTCTCCGTTCATGAGATTGCACAGCACCATCAGACGGTTTGCATTCGCCATGATCGACAGCAGTTCGGCGGCTTTCGACGCCGATGCGCCAAGGCTTTCCAGGTCAATATCATTCTTCATGTGCAATTTTCCGTTTGCATATATGAAGATATATACATATATTACCGCTGATGCAACCCAATGAAAACAAAAAAGCGGGAATACACATGACTGACTTCACACCCTTCCAATCGCTGATCGGCGGCGTCCTCATCGGCATTTCCGCCATCGCCCTGATGGAACTGCATGGCCGCATTGCGGGAATGACCGGCATTCTATCCGGCGTCATTCCACCCATTACACAGGACTGGCCGTGGCGGGCTGCGTTTCTCGCCGGCGCCATCATCGGCCCGCTGGGCTATATCCTGGCCGGCAATACGGTCGCCTTTGCGGTTCCGGTCTCGATGCTGGCGTTGATCATCGGCGGACTTATCGTCGGTATCGGCGTGACCTATAGCGCAGGCTGCACAAGCGGTCACGGTGTATGCGGCATGGCGCGCCTGTCTCCCAGGTCGATCGTGGCGACGGTCGTTTTCATGATAGCCGCGTTCGCCACCGTTTTCGTCATCCGCCACGTCATTGGAGGTTGAGCGATGAACAAGTTACTTTCCGCATTCGCAGTCGGAATCATATTCGGCATCGGCATCGCCATTTCCGGAATGGCAAATCCCGCAAAGGTTCTGAACTTCTTCGACCTTGCGGGCACCTGGGATCCGAGCCTGATCTTCGTGATGGGCGGCGCACTGGTCACGACAGCGATCGGGTACCGCATCGTTTTCAAAAACAGCAGCCGACCGCTGTTTGAACCCTTCTTTTCGGTGCCAACCAGCCGCACGATCGACATTCAGCTTGTCGGCGGGTCGGGACTGTTCGGGATCGGCTGGGGGATCGCCGGGTTCTGTCCGGGCGGCGCAGTTCCCGCCCTTGGATTGGGCTATGGCGAAACGCCGGTATTTCTCGCTGCAATGATTGCCGGGATAGTCGCCGGACGCGCCTTGAAAAGCCGGACCGCGCTCGCACTCGGCACATGATGACAAACAATCGCTATACAGGAGAAGCCAGATGAATGCAGACCTGCCCTTTACCCCCGATCTGTCGGTGAAGCCGGAAGTCCATGGATACTTTGACGAGGCGACGAACACGATTTCCTACATTGTCAAGGATCCTGGTTCCAATTCCTGTGCCGTCATCGACAGCGTGATGGATATCGACTACGCCGCAGGCCGGATTACCTATGACCACGCCGACGAGCTCATCCGCGTCATCAAGGAAAATGGCTGGAAGCTCGAGTGGATCATTGAAACGCACGCCCACGCCGATCACCTTTCGGCTGCACCCTACATCCAGCAGGAACTAGGCGGGAAAATGGGTATCGGCGAGAACATCAGGATCGTTCAGGACACATTCGGCAAGGTATTCAATGAAGGGACGGAATTCCAGCGTGACGGCTCACAGTTTGACAGGCTGTTTACCGATGGTGACAGCTACAAGATCGGCAATCTGACGGTTCATGTCATGCATACGCCGGGCCACACCCCTGCCTGCATGACCCATGTGGCCGGTAATGCCGCTTTTGTCGGCGACACGCTGTTCATGCCCGATGGCGGCTCGGCGCGCGCGGATTTTCCTGGCGGTGATGCGCGTGAACTTTACCGCTCGATCATGCGTGTGCTGTCATTGCCCGACGAAACACGGCTTTTCATGTGCCATGACTACGGGCCAAATGGCCGCGACATCCAGTGGGAAACCAGCGTGGCTGACGAAAAGAAACACAATATTCATGTTGGCGAGGGCAAAACGGAAGACGATTTCGTTGCCATGCGTGAAGCGCGTGACAAGACCCTGGCCGTTCCCAAACTGATCATCCCGTCGCTGCAGGTCAATATCCGGGCCGGTCACCTGCCCAAAGACGAAAAGGGAAATACCGCACTCAAGGTTCCTATCAACGGGCTGTAGGAAGTGCGAATACAAATCCACAAGGAAAGTCGAATATGGAAATCCGCCAAATAGACGACGATTTTGCCGTTGCGGGACAAATTACCGCCGCCGATGTTGCAGCGATCGCCGGACAGGGTTTCAAGACCCTCATATCCAATCGCCCGGACGCCGAAGAGGGCGCGGTAGCCCATGACGGCATCCGCGAAGCGGCTCAGGCGGCCGGGCTTGCCTTTCACTACATCCCGGTAATTTCGGGGCAGATCACCCGCGACAACGTCACCGACATGGCAGCAGCGATGTCCGGAGCAAGCCTGCCGATCCTTGCCTATTGCCGGAGCGGCGCGCGCTGCGCCAATCTCTACGGTTTTGTAAAATCAATGGGCAATTCTGCCAGCTAAGCGATACGACATCTTTTAACCTGACCCGCGACATTGCCGCCGGACGTACGAAAACGAGCCAACCAATGCCAGGTATAGCCAGCGAGCAAGCAAGACGTTTCGATCCGGTCCGGTATCTGCCGATCCTGTCATGGGCAAGAACCTATGACCGGGATACGGCGACTAGCGACCTGGTTGCGGCAATCATCGTCACGATCATGCTGATCCCGCAATCGCTTGCCTACGCGCTGCTGGCTGGGCTGCCCGCCGAGGTGGGGCTTTATGCATCGATCCTGCCACTTGTTGTCTACGCGATTTTTGGGACAAGCCGGTCACTGGCGGTAGGGCCAGTTGCGGTGGTATCGCTGATGACTGCCGCCGCGATCGGCAAGGCCAGCGGTATCAATCCGATCACGGCTGCACTGACGCTGGCCCTGCTTTCCGGATTGCTGCTGCTTTTGCTCGGCATTTTCCGCCTCGGATTTCTTGCCAATTTTTTGTCTCACCCGGTGATATCGGGCTTCATCACCGCCTCGGGCATTGTCATTGCGGCCAGCCAGCTCAAACATATTCTTGGAATCTACGCGAGCGGCGACAACCTTGTGGAAGTGCTTCACGGGCTGTGGGAAAATGCCGGCGACACCAATCTTGTGACGCTTGCAATCGGTGTTGCCTCAGCCGGATTTCTGTTTTGGGTGCGCCGCGGCCTGAAAGCGTTGCTGGTGGCCAGGGGCCTGCGGCCGAGAACCGCCGATCTGGCGGCAAAAGCCGGACCGGTAATTGCCGTGGCAGCAACGATGCTGCTTGCCTGGCTATTTGATCTCGAAGAGCATGGTGTCATCCTGGTCGGTGCGGTGCCGAAAGGTTTGCCGCCGCTTACCGGACCTTCCATCTCGCCGGATGTGTGGATCAGCCTGATCGGTTCGGCGGCGCTGATATCGGTCATCGGTTTTGTCGAATCCGTGTCGGTCGCCCAAACACTGGCTGCAAGGAAACGCCAGCGGATCGACCCGGACCAGGAACTTGTGGCGCTGGGCGCATCCAACGTCGCCGCCTCTTTTACCGGCGGATATCCGGTAACCGGCGGTTTTGCCCGCTCGGTGGTCAATTTCGACGCCGGTGCGGCAACTCCGGCTGCCGGCGCGTTCACAGCTGTCGGGATCGCCGTTGCAACGCTGACACTGACGCCGCTCCTTGCCTACCTGCCGCAGGCCACACTTGCGGCCACCATCATTGTCGCCGTGTTGTCCCTGGTCGATTTTTCCGTGCTCAGGAAAACATGGGTCTATTCAAAGGCGGATTTTTCGGCAGTGGCAATCACAATCGCCGGTACGCTGTTCGTCGGTGTCGAGGCAGGTGTTGCACTCGGTGTCGGGCTTTCGATCCTGATCCATCTTTACCGGACGTCGCGTCCACACATGGCGATCGTCGGTCAGGTCGCGGGAACAGAGCATTTCCGAAATGTGCGGCGTCACAAGGTTGTGACCGACGACCGTATCCTTTCGCTGCGTGTCGACGAAAGCCTGTATTTCGCCAATGCGCGGTACCTTGAAGACAGGCTCTATGACCTGGTGGCCGCCCGGCCGTCACTGGAGCACGTGATCCTGGTGTGTCCGGCGGTCAACGCAATAGACATGAGCGCGCTTGAATCGCTCGAGGCGATAAACGAGAAGCTTGCCGGTCTCGGTGTCAAACTGCATTTGTCCGAGGTCAAGGGTCCGGTCATGGACCGGCTGAAGCGGGCCGATTTTCTCGATCACCTGAGCGGCGGGATTTTTCTCACCCAGTACAAAGCGGTGCAGGAACTTGGCGGCAAGCTGAAGCCGGCGGCCTAGGTGTGGTTTCCAACGACGTTGTTCACGATTG
>JAHEGF010000255.1 GCA_024645155.1 Phyllobacteriaceae bacterium
CTGCGCGCAGTACCAGCGTTCGGGCAACCACCGGATTGTTATCGGTCTTGCCAGTATCTTCACCACGTCCGGTAAAGGCGCGAAACACCTTTTCGCGAAGATCGCGGCGCGTTGAAAACGCAAGAAACGGTTCCGTCAAAGACCGCGACAGGGTGACCGCAAACTCGCCTTGTCTGCCGTGCTCGTCGGCAGCGCTGGCCATGGCATCGCGCAGAAACCCTGGTATCCCATCAAGGTCGGCTGCCTGCAGAAACAGTACCCATGCATTTTCATCGGCCAGCACGCCCTGGCCGAATTGCGCACCCAGTGAGGCCAGCTCCTGGTTGATTCCGGCAAGCCGCTCCTTGCCGGCCGCGTCGAGTTTTGCGCCGGCACGGACGAAATTCTTCCAGGTCCTTTCAAGGACCCGCAGTGTTTCGCTATCCAGATCAAGTGCTTTGCGGTTCTGGTAAAGTGCATCGATGCGGGAAAACAATTGGGAATTTGCCGAAATTGCCGAAAAGTGTTTGGCCATCTTCGGCGATATTTCGCGCTCCAGTTCCTGCAACCTCTCATTGGTGTGCGCCCCTGTGCGGCACCAGAATATGGCGGATACACGGCGCAACGGCTCTCCGGCCAGTTCAAGTCTTTCCAGGGTATTTGTGATGGTCGCGGCAGCGCTGTTTTGAGCAATTGAATCAACTTCGCGATTGTGGGCTGCCATTGCCAATTCGAAGGCGGCCGGGAATTCTTCGTCAGCGAACTTGCCGAATTCCGGCAGGCCATGAAGGCCGCCCCAATTGAACAACGGATGTGTTTTGACAGTCATTGAAGAACGGGCCATGGCGATTTCCGGATTGATTATTGTGGAGGCCATGTAAGCGTTGCGGTGGCGGTGTGCAACTGCATTGCGGTTGGTGACGATGCGCTGTAGATGCGGAGTTCAACATCCGTGAAAAGCCCCGCGTGAACAATAATCAAAATCCCCTGAAGCCGCTCATGAGCGAACGCCGCGTCGGTCTCATCGGTGCATTGCTGGTTGCCATCGGGCCTGTGTCGATGGCGTTATACACGCCGGCCATGCCGGATATCGTACGCGAGTTTGCAGCAACGGATTCTGCGGTCAAACTGACACTAACTGCCTATTTCGGCGGCTTTGCGATAACGCAACTCGTGTGCGGACCCCTGTCAGACGGATTTGGCCGCAAGCCGGTCACGTTTGCATTCATTACTCTTTATGTCGCGGCTAGCCTTCTGGCGATGCTGGCGCCAACTGTAGAATTGCTGATCGTCGCACGGCTTCTTCAAGGTATCGGAGCCTCTGTTGGTGTCGCGATCGCCCGGGCGGTTGTTCGCGACTGCTTCACCGGAGAGGCCTCATCGAGGATCATGAACCTGATGGGCATCGTTCTGGCTCTTGGCCCAGCGGTGGCGCCGACAATTGGTAGTCTTACGCTGGTGGCGGCGGGATGGCGGGCAACATTTCTGGTAATGACAGCCACGGGGATTGCGGCAATTATCATCGTGCTCGCCGCCCTCACTGAAACCGGCACCAGGGATACAAGCCGGATACGGCCGCGTGCACTAGCGACGTCCTTTCGTGCCTTGCTGAAAAGCCCGCGTTATATGGGTTCCGGGCTGACGATTTCGTTTACCCTTGGAACAATCTACGCACAGGCACCGCTCTTGCCGTTCATCCTTATGAACGAGGCAGCGTTGACGCCGGTTCAGTTCGGCTTTGCCATGATCTGCCAATCAGGAAGTTTCCTGGTATCGTCTCTCGTTGCACGAGCCCTGCTTGCCCGGCTCGGCGCCGACCGGCTTGTGCCGTTCGGTCTGGGGATGTGCGTGTGTGGAGCCCTGTTGATGATACTGACCAGTCACTTTGCGCATCCGACAATACTGACGGTCATGATGCCGGTCGGTTTGGTGGCTGCGGGAATTGCCTTTGTCCTGCCGGGCATGATGACAGCCGCGCTCGCCCCTTTTCCGGCGATTGCAGGGGCGGCTTCGGCTTTGCTCGGATTTTTCCAGATGACCGCGGGAATGGCAGGGAGCGGCATTGCCACCCTGTTGGGCGATCCGTTCGAAGCGATGGGGACGATCATACCGGCCATGATCCTGCTGGCAGTTGTCGCCTACTGGATTTACCTGCGCGGCGTGGCGGCAGAACCGGACATACTGGCAAGGCGCCCGGACAGCGTGTCCCGCACGGTTTCCCATAGCAGCGCGAAGGAATGAAATCCCTCGTCGCTGACTTCATCGGTATCCAATGCAATCACCACCGTTTCCAGTATCTGGTCTAGTTCCTGACGCAACAGCTCGATGGCATCGGTGTCGGCGGCAATTGCGGCACGGGCTTTCAGGTCCAGCAGCTGATAATTGTAGCGGTCGGCACGGTTTTTCTGTTTCGAGACAAAGCGTGACCGCAGCGCCAGAAATCCTGACACCAGCATCGCAAATACTGTCACGAGAAGGGCCAGGGGCTCGGCATTTTCCTGAAGAAAGCCGGGTTCGTCCCTGTTGTAGAACTGGCTCGCACCTTCATGAAGCGGAACTCCAAGACCGTTTTTCTCATCGGGCGCGGTGATCGCGGAAGCCAGCGGAAACCGCATTGTCAGGTCAAGCCGGTTTTCAAACATGATGCGGGCCAGTTCGCGGACCGGCGCATCCGCTACATCGGCGCGGGTAACAAGTATTCTGTCCAGCACCGCGGTTTCCACCGGCCGGTCGGGCAGTGACGGCGCACCGTCAAATGCGCCTGCGGGTACCATGCCAGGCGCGATGAACGGCCGCTTAAGGGCAATTGCATTGGCCTGATCGATCGGGATGTAGCGCAGGCCGATGTGTTTGAGCCGCGCATCCTCGAACATGTGCAACAACTGCCGGTCGCGAAGTGACCGCACTGTGAACAGCGCATCAAAGGTACCGTCAAGCAAGCCTTCCTGAGCATCCGTGAAATCGCTGGCAGTCCACTCCATGCTGGCAACAGGCAGGTTGTAGTGGCTGGCAACAATCCAGAACGAGCGGAACGCATCGGTGCCAAATGGCGGGATCGCAATTTTCATGCCGTGAAGATCATGAACCTTGAATGCCTGCACCTTCGAACGCACGACGAGCTGAAAGTAGTCCTGATATAGATTTGTGACCAGCCGGACATCGGCTGCAACTGGAGTATCCGTCCTGATGGCAGCGAGATCAATCTCCCGGCGGTTCAGCAATGCAATGTTTTCCGAGGGGTCCCTTGTCGTGCGGATGTCCAGCCGGATGGTGCCGGAATGCCGCTTTACGACATCGGCTGCTTCGCGCATCAAGGTGTATGAGTCCGAACCGTAAGGACCGGTGCCGATGATAAGGGTATAACGGCGAGATTCCTGCTGCCACCAAAAATACCCGATGGCTGCCATAATACCCGCTGCCGCAACCGCCAGGATAACCATTGTCCGGAAAAAGCGGCGGGCAGCCGATTTGCGGTTGGCCTCTTCGACGCGCCCGCTTGCCTGCGCCATTGATCCTCCCCGCCGACCGTGCCGGTCAGGCTATTGTGAGCGCTTCCTTGCGGCAAGTGTGCGCAGTCTCAATGCGTTGAGGCGAATAAAGCCCTCGGCATCCTTCTGGTCGTATGCGCCGCGATCATCCTCGAATGTCACCAGGGCATCCGAGTAGAGCGACTTGGGCGAACGCCTTCCGGACACGATGACATTTCCCTTGTAAAGCTTGAGCCGGACATTTCCCTCGACCTCTTCCTGGCTTTTGTCGATCAGCGACTGGAGCATCTCGCGTTCCGGTGAAAACCAGAAGCCGTTATAAATGAGTTCAGCATAGCGCGGCATCAAATCGTCCTTCAGATGCGCCGCGCCGCGGTCAAGTGTGATCGATTCGATTGCCCTGTGGGCCGCCAGCATGATTGTGCCGCCCGGCGTTTCATATATGCCGCGCGACTTCATGCCGACATAGCGGTTTTCCACCAGGTCAAGCCGGCCAATGCCATTGTCACGCGCCAGATCGTTCAATGCTGCTAGCATCGAAGCCGGGGACAAATTTTTGCCGTCGAGGGCAACCGGATCTCCCTTTGCATAGGTGATGGTGATTTCGGTCGGCGTATCCGGCGCGTCCATCGGCGAAATGGTCCTCTGGTAGACATAGTCCGGCGCCTCGACCCACGGATCCTCAAGGACCTTTCCTTCCGACGAGGAATGCAGAAGATTAGCGTCGACCGAAAATGGTGCCTCTCCCTGCTTGTCCTTCGGCACCGGTATCTGATGGTTCTGGGCAAATTCGATCAAGTCGGTGCGTGACTTGAATTTCCAGTCCCGCCACGGGGCAATCACCTTGATGTCGGGGTTCAATGCGTAAGCGGACAATTCGAACCGGACCTGGTCATTTCCCTTGCCGGTGGCGCCATGAGCAATTGCATCGGCGCCGGTCTCAGCAGCTATCTCGACCAGACGCTTGGATATCAGCGGACGTGCAATTGACGTTCCAAGGAGGTAGGTGCCCTCGTAGACGGTATTGGCGCGGAACATCGGAAAGACGAAATCGCGAACGAACTCCTCGCGCAAATCCTCGATGTAGATATCGCGAATTCCAAGCATCTCGGCCTTGCGCCGCGCCGGATCCAGTTCATCACCCTGGCCAAGGTCGGCTGTGAATGTAACGACTTCGGCGTCAAGTTCGGTTTGCAACCATTTCAGAATAATCGAGGTGTCGAGACCGCCCGAATACGCCAAGACAACCTTCTTTACGTCTTTCCACTTTGTCATACCCAACCCCGGAAACTTTGCGGCATCGCGCCGTGCCAATTTTGGCGCACTAATATCAGGATGGCGGATCAGGGCAAGGCATGCTTT